>JAHDCE010000422.1 GCA_020630045.1 Saprospiraceae bacterium
AAATATATATGTATATAATTTTTTGGGATGAAAACCTTTCCCGTCTTTATATCCGGGCAACCGCTCACGAATCACCTCACCCAACCTTATATAGGTAGGACTTTGTTTATATTCAAATAAAGTACTTTTCGGATTTTCAGGAAATGGCTTCCCACTTAATTGGCGATAAATTTCCCGGACATTTTTTGCCATGAGTTCCAGAACCTCATACCGGACTTTAAACTTATTCATGCCTGTATGTTTTGATCTCTAATCAACAAATGTAACGGACATTCATGAAAATTTTATTATTATTTAAAAAATAACATCCCTATTTTTTTGTAAAGAATCAGTTTTTTGCATAATTTAGCTCTTGAAGTGGAATTCTTCTTTTTCTTCACCATCTACTTCAGCTCCTTTAACAGAACAACTTAAAGGTTTTAATTTTTAACTTCCGGAGTCCTTGAACTTTGGATGGGAGTTGATTAATGAGAGCTGAATTGAAGCAATAGCTTATCACCACTGCTGCCCACCACATTTTTGCAGCCACGCCTCTTTAGTATCTTGACTCTAATCCTCCGTTTAAGGTTCTCCGACCTTAAACTTTTTCATTATGAAAATTTTCAAGTTGGGTAAATCCGTGTTGCTTACAGCAACACAAACAGTCGCTATCGCGATGTTATGCTCCTTTTCATCCAGTGAGGAAAACGCTCCTGAAACAGATTGGTTAGATATGGTTCAAAGAACTGGTAACCAATCCATTACTATTGAATTTAGTCACAACCCGGATTTATGCGGGACAGCCTATTTCGAAGTAATAAGGCCAAAGCCCAAGGGGAGTAAGCTGATTAAATCCAGGACTGCGATTCCAGGCGGCATTTCAAACTTTCAAATTTTGAATGCATCGGACGGAGATTTAATTAAAGCATACACCCTTGACGGTTGTATTGAAACTTTCGAGGTCGAATTGGGTAGATAAATCCAATCTGACAAGACACATTAATGTAGCAAACGGGGAGGTCCTCTTGTGGTGGGAGTGGCCGAACCGGTTGCGTTACATACAATCGACGTGATTCGAGAAAAAAATTGTCAATGAACAGTTTTTAAGGCTTCTTATTTATAAGAATTTTTCAAACAAAAAACCATTGAATAATTCGATAAAAATAAGAAATAAGGATTCCTTTATGTAAAATTGTTTTTCAAGAACACTGTTTATTCTATCTAATATATCAACACTAAATCAAGGTCAAAAGGTTCTTGCAGTAAAAAATTTTCGGCATTCTTTTACAAACTTGGTTGTACCAGGAGAAACGATTGATGGGTTACCCTGTGTTCCATCAAAATCATTTCCCCTAGTATTCAGTTATCATTGATCAAGCAGCACTACCCTATTTTTTAATCATTTTTTTACTTCTAGAAATTTCTTTTTCCAATAGAAAAACTTCTTTTAAAAGCTGCTCTTTTTCAATCCTATTATTTTCAAGCTCATGATGTAGTTGCTCCAGGTCTTGAAGTAATTTCAGAGATTTGCCATTGAGTTCTTTCCTCTGTTTTTGATGGTTTTCTAATCTTAACAACAAATCTTCCTGCAATTCGTGATAATTAAAATCGAGTCTTAAACTTATGGATCTGTTCTCAACACTATTTTTTCCCTCCGGTTTATCGTGTTGAATGGAATAGAGTTGGTATTGTACATCCAAATCATTTATGGGATTATGTTTATGGATATAATTCTCCATAATTTGCTTTGCGTTGAATGCCCGCATCGCTCCTAATTCGCGGTTTGAATTTATTATTACTTCCTTACCCTCTTCGAGGAGCATCAAATTGGATTGGTAATGCTTTTCATTATCCGTTTTCGACATATACCAAATATTTCCGGGCTCAGGTGGATTACCTGTGTTGCATTTTTCTAAGACAAGCGGCCTCCCTACTCTTCTGTGGTCAGTATGTCCTGCAATATGAATGTATAGTTTTAATTTCTCCTTAGAGTCACTGTCTTTCAGGTAATACTCAACGATTTTTTTCCAAACTGATAAATAATTCTTCAACGCCAATTCAATTCCTTTGTCATTGGCTTTTCCGATATCGAACGAATGTATTTTCAATTCATTATTGCTAGGAATTAAACGCGGGACTCCTTCAAGTTTATTTTTAATATGGTATTGATCGGAATAAGAATAAATTCTTTCTATTTGACGGACATTAGCCCTGCTTCCCTCATATTCAATTTCAAAATCGGTATCATTGGACAAATAGCCATTAGCAGAATACCAATCCGCAGCCATATTCAATTGATCCAAGTCTTCTATTCGCCCAGTCAATTGTTTGATTTTAATCCCATGTCCCTGTACTAAAATAAATTGGATTTCCTTTGTCCTTTCCAATTTGTGGAACTCCTCTTTCAATGCTAAGTTTTTCTTTTGAATTTCCTCGATACGATTCATCAAAACATCCAATTTCATTTCAAGAAGAACTTCATCATCATACCTTCTAGGAATATCAGTAATACTGAAATCCAATATTTGGTGGTGCTGAAGAATATCTAATGGATTATCTCCATCAAAAACCCGAGGGAAGAAAAAATAAGGAGTAACAATTGTTTCTTCAGAAAAGATAGGTTTGACCGTCCATAAATATTCGCCGGAAGGCGGTAAGGAAGCAATAGGGATTTGGTGGAAATTCCTGCCCTCTATCCGCAATTTGAAAATAATGTCTTCTTCAAAAAAGCCCAAATACGAATCGAATCCCTTCAATGAATTGCCATTAGGGGAATGTTTAGCCAATTGTATTTCATAAGCCACCGCATCAGAAATAGGTGTCCAAATCAATCGCCATTCCCCCTTGTTGTTTCTTAGCGTTTTTCCAGGAACCACAGCTCGACCGTCATCCAATTTATCAGCATAACCGGTATCCCATGGAGTGAAAGCTCCCGTTTTGCCATTTTTATCTATTTCTTGTATCCAGTAATAATACTTTTGCCCGGGAATTGGGAGAGCGTCCTTAGCAATATTATTGTGTTTTTGTGACCCGGTAGCAACTATCATCGGATTGGTGCATTTCGGCGATGTCGATCTTATGATTTGGAAGGCCTTTCCTTCCAAATCGGATTCTTCATTAAAAACATAAACTACATCAGGGTGTTTTCCGTCGGTTGCATTGGGTTTCGCCCATTTACTGGCAAAAAGAGGGCTGACGAAGATAGATAAAAAACAAAAAATAACGATTGAACGAGCAGCTGACATGGTAAATGGATTTGGTTTCAAGATTACATATCCATTTCATAGTTTCCGTTACAGTCTTTGCATAAAAAACGATGCGGCTCTCTGAATTATTAGATGTTATCACGAAATTTTTTGTCTGAAAGACAAATTGTTATTTTGGGAATAGACGAGGCATTCGCCGCAAAGCATAGTCGTAGCTACGTTTAAGGGGAATAACGAAGTGGATTTCCAAAATAACGGTTTGGCCCTACTCAATTTTTCGTGATAACATCTACTTAGTCAGAATTAAATAAATTCTGTTTTCCTACAAAACTTATAATGATTTGCCTTTGGTCACCGATTTCATTGAATAACATTTTGTGTCTGACCAATTCGTCTCCGGAAGTCACATATTTGGAATAAATGATAAAATCACAATAATTAGAAAATTCATTATCGCCTTTGTGCATCAATTCAAAAGTGATAACCAACTGTTCCGCCCCTTCAGGAATTTCGAATGTCCTAAGTTGATTTTTAGCCTTTTTTAAATTATGAGAAACCGTATCCAGAACCATAGTGGTATCGATATAAGCGAAAATGTTAACCTTCGCTTTTTTCTCTTCACCGGATTCTCCAAACTTGAAAATGATATCATCCCATTCTTCCACATCCAATTGATAAGAATCGACATAAGTTACAGGTTCCAATTTAATGGATGGGATAATGTACAATTCGCTATTGTTGACTTCAATGGTCTTCATGGATTTTGATTTGGTAATCTCATTATAGGTCAGATCCAAATCATTCGAATTCCCCTTGTCAATAATAGACATCTTTAGTTCACAAATTCCTTTTCCGTAAGGAATAAATGACATCATATTATTTTTTTTTTGGCAGGAAAAAAGGAATAGTCGTAAAACGATCCAAATCGCTTTTCCTTAAATGAGCGATTTTCTCTCCATTCATCAAAATGTCCAGAGAATCCAACGAAGCGTCACGGTCACAATCCCCTCCTGCAATCAACAAAGACCTTCTTTGAACAGGTAAGGAAAGGGAGCTGATGATTTCACGTTTTCTCCTAAACGAAGGATCTATTGGAATAGGAGTCGGCTCGGGGTCTCCACCTGTTATCTCTATGGGCTTTTCCTTTTTATCCAATTTGTATTTGACGGGGATGATGTAGATTTCGTCTT
>JAHDCE010000423.1 GCA_020630045.1 Saprospiraceae bacterium
TGGCGGAAAATCAGGCAGCCCCTACGGGGTGCGATGATATTTTTATATTTTCAGGCTATAAACATTCGCCTCCTAACGGAGACGTATTATTGTTGTATGATTCTCCAGATAGTCATTTTTATTTATGTATGACAATTCGCTCCGAAAGTACGCCGTTGACCCGTATTAAATACAGACCATCAGACAAGGAAGATAATTCCAACTCTATGGTTGCCTGATTTATATTTTCCTTCCGGAAAACGGATATGCCTTGAACATTGAATATTTCAATGTTTTCAATCGGATTTTCGGATTGTATTGAAATAAGGGAACTTGTAGGATTGGGTGAAATATGAATAGTCCGTAGTAGTTCATCCGCTTCGATGATGGATGTCGATTCTTTTTCTTGTATGAATATTTTAAAATCGTCGAAATAGAATCCGTCATTGGATTCAAAGGGGCTTTCGGGACTGAGAAAGAACCGCAGGTCTATTTTTTCTCCTAGAAAATCTAGCAAAGAAATCCGTTCTTCTACCCAATAGAGTTGGTTACCTTTCCAAGCAGGATAGCTTTCTCCGGCAATATAGTCCAGGTTTGAATACAAACCACAAAGTGGATTTTCAGAACCGTCTTCCCTAATAGCAAATAACTTTACATAAGCATCCTCATTTCCCATATCCCACTTTGTTTTGAAAGTGATATAAGCATCATCCGCCGAGGTCAAATCGACTTTGTCGATTTTATCTAAAAGATTGAAGTTTCCCGGGCTATAATCACCGAAAGGAGAATCGGTCATACATGTAGATGGAGAAAAATAAGTCTCGTTTGTTTCCGACCAATTACCAGTGCTGCTATTCCAATATGAAAACCAATCGCCATCCGCTGAATCGACGTTGATGTTTTGCGTTTTGAATATTTTTGAAATGGTCTTCGTATATGAATAAATTCCGTTATCGGATGCCAGTTCGAATTGTATTTCATCACCATCTTGAATATCCGAATCCAATTCGAATTCGGGAGAGAAAATGTAAGTATCCAGGTGGTCTAAGGGGACGGTTTGTGTTTGGGTACCGGAAATAATATTTCCCGTAAGGGGAGTTAAATGCAAATCCATTTCGCCGGAAAGGCGACCTATTTTTTGTATTCTAAAATCAATATTTCCCGTAAGGGAAGAAATCCAATGAGAGGACAATTCGGTGGTATGGCAATAGTCCAGCATGAAGCGGGCGGCGTACAAATTCATGGACATCGTAGACTGACTTCCACTTATGATAGTTATGGGCCAGAAAGAGGGTCCGACCTCGGGTGTGTAGGCAACGATTCCCAGTTCACCATAAAAATAATCGTCCGAACCACCATTGCCGGGATAGCCCAATGTTTGGTTTAAATTACCATAACTGAAATCATATTCACTCGCAAAAAAATGTCCCCATGCGTCGAAGGTTTGGATATCGGCCGGCACCAAGGAGGGAATGTGGGCAAAAGGTCTAATCAACAGGTCTCCGAAGCTGTGATAATTCAATATTAACCCCGGATCATATTCCAATACGAAGTCTCTTAGATTGCGTGTTTCGGGTTCTGAAAACGGAGCTTCTCCCCGATATACATCCGAGGCCGGATCGGGGGATGAGCCACTATTATCATACCCCCAAGTATGACCGAAATTGCGATTGAGATCGACTCCGATAGTTCCATCGCCATTCACCCTTCTGTTTTTCCGCCAGAGTCCGCCGCCGCTTGGATGGTTCATTTGGTTGTAAATATATCCGTCAGGGTTGACGACCGGAATAAAATACAATTCGAGTTCATCGACCAAGTATTTGATTTCAGGATTGGTGTCATAATTTTCTAATAAATACCACATAAAATACATGAGCTGGGTCATGCTCATGGGTTCACGTGCATGTGTAAGACTGGTGTAGAGTAAATTGGGTTCATCGGTTTCGCGGGTATCGGGGTTGTCGGAGATACGAACAAAATGTAAGGGACGGCCTTCATGAGTGAGGTCGGTTTCGGATATGATTTCCTTGACGGAAATAAGATTCGGAAACTTGGCCTTCATTTCATCCAAGGTTTGCATGACTTCATCATAGGTGAGGTAGCCCCCCATGCTTCCGTAGGAAAAATTGACGGGAATCGCCCATTCTTCAATTGAATTACAAGCTAATGCCGGTGGCAGCTTGGAAAGTTGGGGTAAAGTTCCCGGTTCAAAGGATTGGACGTTTTTGATTTTTGTTTTGACCGACCAACCTTCCTCCTTTAACTTTAGAATGGCGGCTTGGGGAAGATCTTCGGTATAGGAGAGACCTTTGACCAACCTTCCCTCTCCGGTGATAGCCCCGGTTCGGAACAAATCATTGATATTTTTTCCTGTTAGGGAAATTTCGACGCGGTGGTATTCGGACGGGGTTTGTGAAAATGAGGTAATTGAAATAAATAAAGAAAATAAAAGGAGGTTTAGATTTTTCATGTGTTTCGGATATTCGATGAGGTGCGTCCCTCCTACTCCAAAACCCTTCTGGCAAACATGACACGGGGTTTCCAATAGGAGGATTTGTCTATATTATCAACGACTACACCTCGGTTGGTGCTGTGTATGACATGTAGTCCTTTTTCCCCGTTTTCGGTGACCATTGCCACGTGGCTGACCTTGCCGTTTTTACCGAAAAAGATGAGGTCTCCGGCCAAGGCTTGCCTGATTTTGATGGGTTCCCCCTCCTTGGATTGTAATCTTGAAGCCGGTGAAATTTTCACATTAAAACGGTCCATGACGTAGGCGGTGAAGCCGGAGCAGTCGAAACCCGTTTCCGGTTTTTTGCCACCCCAAACGTAGGGAAGTCCTAGGAATTGCATGCTGTAATCCACGATTTCGAAACGGGCCAGTTGTTTTTCTTCCCGTTCGATATACCATGGTGGCTTGTAATCGGATACGTCTACGGCCGGCGGGGGGGCGGGAATATCGAGTCGTGGATCGGCATATTCCTCGACATTAAAAGATTCGGTATCGTACCAAGCGGCGACATCGGCGCCTTTGGCGACCAAATCGGCTTTTTGTAGTGGTGTTCTTTCGTCTTTGTCTGAAAAATCTTCGAATTGGCGATCTCTGTAATCGGAACCGTCGCTGGTTTCGGCCTTTTGGAAAAGTGCGCAAGATGTGGATAAAAAAATCAAGGAGCCAAGCAACAAACCGAAAATTCTGACGTTAGAAATCATGTAGAAGAACCATTTAAACATTCCGAAATTCAATATTATATGAACGTAGGAATGCGTTAAAAATTACACTCGTTGTCAGTAGGTTAGTTAATAGGGTTATTACATATTCTCCGGAAGGAGAATCAACGAGTCCACCCGGGTAGGCGAAAGCTTCCCGGGTTTTTTATTTTATAACTCTCATTTGCATTTTGATGTCCTTGTCGGGACGATCTTGCGTGGTGCGCACTTTGGCGATTTTGTCAATGACATCCAGCCCTTGGATGATGCGACCGAATACAGTGTAACTCCCATCCAAATGTGGTGTACCACCGATTTCTTGGTAAATTTTGCGGTGTTCGGCGGAGTACCTATGTCCACGTCGTGAACCGATACTTTGTAGCATTTCGGGGCTGAGTGTCCTACCATGTACGATATAGAATTGGGAGCCCGAGCTTTCCTTTTTCGGGTTGACGCTGTCGGAGGTTCTGGCTGCTGCCAATGCTCCTTTGACATGTATCAAGGTGTCTACGAATTCGGCGGGGATGGTGTATCCGGGGCCTCCTTGTCCTAGGGCCGTACCGGGGGCGGCGCCTTTGGAATCAGGATCCCCTCCTTGAATCATAAAGCCTCCGATAACGCGATGGAAAAGGAGGTCGTTGTAATATCCTTTTTCGACCAAGGAAATAAAATTGTCGCGGTGCCGGGGTGTGGCATCGTAAAGTTGGACGATCATACTTCCGTAGTCGGTTATGATTTCGACCAAGCAATTTTCAGGTGCGTTGACAAAGATATCTTTTTGGGTCTTTCTCGTTTTATCGCCTTTTTTGGCGATTAATGTCACCGTATAATGCCCCGAAGACGAATAAACATGTTCGGGTGATTCCTCTTGGGATTGGGTTCCGTCACCGAAATCCCATTCGTAAGTTTCCGCTTTTTCGGATTGGTTTTCCGTCTTGATTTTCGCCGGAGCGTATTCGTTTTCAAATTCGTATGTGAATTCGGCTATTGGTCTTCCACATGATGCCAATCCGACAATCAATAGAATGAGTATGTGTTTTGCTTTCAATGTACTTCGATCATTAATATTCGTTCAAAGGGTTTGGTACCTTCAAACCCTTTGAGAGCCTGTTAAAATTTAGTGTAATTCATAATATGAACGCCATTTTACCAATTATTTCGCCGTTTTTTATCACAAT
>JAHDCE010000424.1:0-248 GCA_020630045.1 Saprospiraceae bacterium
AAACGGGCGTCTCAAACGGTGTTTGATTGATGTCGTTTTCACCATCTGTTTTATTACAAGACTTGACGGCGAAGTTCTGGAAGTCATTTTTTCCTACTGTCGTCTGCCTGATGGTATAATTTTTCACTGCCGTGAAATCATCAATGGTTTCCACGCTTTTCGACAAACCATTAGCACCATATGGACCGGCACTCGTTCCATCTAAAGCAACAGCTTGGTTGTGTCCTGCTTCTTGAGCATCCAAACAT
>JAHDCE010000424.1:258-4365 GCA_020630045.1 Saprospiraceae bacterium
ATCCGGAGTGCCGTCATTGTCCGTATCATTACAAACATCCATGTAAAGACCTTCTAATACACCATCAGCAAAGCAGGTCGTCGTATGACCGGGCTCTGTATAAGAGTCGGTATAATCTATAACCCCACAAATGAATAAGGTATCACCGGCCGAAACCTCTAAGCCGGTATCAAAGTTGGGTTGGTCATTGCTTCCTCCTTTCAGTACGAAAGAGTTTTTGATGACACCGGTACTTGATTTAAGTGTCCATATTTGTCGATCATCCGGATTTAAGAAGCCGTCGAAACTAGCACCATTGATAGAGACATGCTTGTCGAAAACGAGGGAAAGACACTCGTCAACTTGTAATTCATCATACCCCATTTCTTGACATGTTCCGCCGATGTCATCTTTTCCGTCTCCGACACCAAGTCCACCACTTCGAACCGCCAATCCTGTCGGATTGCCCGAAATCAAAGCATCGTTTCCATCTATTCCTGTTATTGTGGCAGTTATGGAATTGCCGGTAACGGCATCATTGTAAACGAATTTGAAGGGAGTTCCGTTAGGAGAAATGAAGCTGGCTGCTGCTGAAGGAATGGTTGACTCCGGTGTCCAGGCAGCATTCAAAAATTTAGCCGATACGCTGAAGCATTCGTCCGTATCCGGAATACCGTCATTATCGTCATCTAAATCGACAACAGGATTGATGCCGTCATCGTCAGTATCACATTCATTCGAAACAAGGGTGAAGTCGGTGACTTTAGCGTCCGTACCGGTATAGCCTCCTTGGCTTGTAACTTTACCTACACCATCAACTACTACGGGGGAAGTACCTAATTTACCATCTCCGTCAGGATCGGTATGTCCGGCTTCAACTGCATCCATACATCCGTCATTATCGGAATCCGGGTCTAGGTGATCCGGAATACCGTCTTTGTCGGTGTCTTTGTTCACACAAGTAGTGGTCATACGAATGACCGAGCGTTGCCAAGATCCTGAAGAATTGTTGTATTTCGATTGATCGAAGTGGAAAGTGATGGATGTTACTGCTTCCGCTGTAATCGACCATTCTGAAATACTAGGAGAAATATGTCCTAATGGAGCACCTTTGAGAACGTTTGGCACAAAAGAAAGAACATTACTATTATTTCCAACTATATCGGTCAACTCTGGACCTGAGCCTCCTGCCCCCATATTAATTGCACCATCGGGATCGGAAATGACAGGCGAATTCGCCTTTAGTACACCTCCTTTAGTTTTAATCGTCCATTGTTCAAAAGAATCGAATTTACCATCTTGTTCAGCTTGGTCAAGTTTTAAATTAACGGGTTGGCTGAAATTGATAGTGTATTTCATGAATTCCGGATTACTGTATGCTCCGATATTACTAACTCCGAATTTCAACTCTCCGGTTGCTGTTCCGGCAGGTCTTGTAATATCGGTTGAGGTGCCCGGCTTTAGAGTTAAATCAAACGTGGCAACTCCGTCCAGTGTTCCACCTGTAATATTTGGTGTTGTATTCGTAACACTTGAGAAATCCATTACATGAGGCCCCGAACAAGCTTGTTCGTCCGTATCTAAGATGCCATCATTGTCATCATCTAGATCGTCTTTATCACAAATCAAATCACCATCTGTATCCATACAGTTTACATCAATGGCGGAATTGTTTGTCAAATTCTTATCATTGATATTCGATGGTGGATTGATCGTTACCAGATTAGTCAAGTCCCCTTGGAAATCTTTTGGTATATCAATGGTAACTGTATAAGTGATTTGCCCACCTACAGGAATTCCCACTGTATCGTTAATAGCTCCCGTTTGCGTACCCGAAACAGAAGTGGTCGCTCCTCCGGAAACACTGGCTGTGTACGATACTTCCGATGCTGAAACTCCAGGAGGTAGATTATCAATGACCGTAGCTCCAAGCACACCGAATGGCCCTGCATTTGATGCTACTATTGTATAAGTGGTCGAAGTTCCGGGTTCAACAAATGACTTGCCATCATCCTTGGTAACAGAAAGGTCTGCTTCGAATAAAATCGGAGCGGTGACACAATGAGCACCATCGTTTTTGTTAGAACTTTGAGTGCCGGTAATCATCGTAGCCTCTCCGGTATTGATATTGATTTGGAACAATTCCGAAAGGATATTATCATTTGAATAAATACCCGGCGTTCCATCAGGATTGGTGGAACCGAACATAACTCCTGAATTAGTAACAGGAGTATTTAAAGGATTAATCGTGGCTGCACCCGTGAAAGGATTGATGGACATGAGTTGACCTGTAGAGAAAATCATGGAGTACATCATATCATTGGCAGCACTATAGGCGACATCATAAATGATTTCTGTCCCTGCGGTTCCTGTCAATGGGATATGGACTGCTTTGTATGGTTGAACCGTCAAATCGATTTTATAGATTTCACTTGGGTTCGGATAAACGTTATTGATCACATAGTAATTTCCATTTTGATCAATGTCTCCACCAGAATATACTCCTTTAGGCAAATCTTCAACTTCGCCCAATCTGTGAACTACTCCGTCGCTTCCCATCACTACTAAAGTATTCAAAGGTGCGGGAGGTGCATTTTTGTCGATTTCCATCCCATATATCAAGTTGTCTATCGGATTGTATCCGATGCCATTGTAAGCTACTCCGTGCGTGTCATCTCCAATCGCAGTCGCCACAAAAGGGTCAGAAGTCACACCGAAATCATATAGCGTAGTCGGATCGACATTTGTTCCTTGACTTTGATACAATGTACTGGTTGCACAATTAAATGGAGCCAATACTTTGACATAAACGATGGCTTTATCACACGAAGGAGTTGGGAGTGACTGGTCGCAGATTTCATATTCAAATTGATCAACTCCGATGAATCCTGTGTTTGGTGTGTACGTGATAGTACCATCACCATTGTCTATGGTCGTCCCGTTTGTCGGGACAGATGTCGCTTTGACTTTCGTCAAATCAATATCATCATTCGGGTCTATGTCATTTCCGATTACATTTATGGCAATCGGTGTATTTTTAGTGGTAACTGCATAATCATCGTATGCTACCGGAGGAAGTTGTGGGATGCCACAACCCGTTGCGTCGGCAAATTGTGCGACGGGACCAGTTCCCAGTAATATATGGTCGCCGGTAGCCATGTCAATTTGATAGAATTTTTGATGGGCTGTTTCTTCCCAGTATCTTCCATAACCATATAATTTTCCATCATCACCGATGAATAAACCTCCCATTTTCATAATTCCATCACCGGAGGCAACATCTTCATCGTAGTCAGAATAAACGATACCTTGTGGTATCATGATGCCCGTTGTCGGGTCTACGATTAATAACTCCGCCCTATCACCAGAAACACCAGCTCCTGGGGCATTGTCATAGGTGTAAAATTTCCCGTCAAGCTTGTTATAGGCAAAATCTCCGAAGATATAATTCTTGGCACCGATAATCGGCTTTGTATTGGTTACTGTCAGGGTGTTGATGTCCATAGTAACGATATGGTCTTCTCTAGGCGAGTTTCTTACTTGTGTAAAAATATATTCACCTGTTACGGGATGTATAACACCAGCTGGGATTCTTCCCTCTCCGACAACATAACTATCGAATGGCAATCCCTTTATACGACCTAAATCGGTTTTTGTACCATCTAAACCATACGCATAAACATGATAAGTATCAAAGTTGATAGAATAAATCAAGCCGTTACTTTCATTAAATGCAATGGCATTTACATTGTCAGAGCCAGTGAATACATTATTAAATGTGGCTGTAGCACCATCCGTTAAGACTTTGTCCAGTTTTTCAGTATCGCTCGCGAATGTAGAAACATAGAAAGCTCCATCACAAGGGAACGGCTCCATGATAGTGATATAAATCTTAGCTTCATCACATACAGGATAGGTAACATTGTCATTACAAACCTTATAGGTGACACTGTCTATGCCTGTGAATCCGACATTTGGATTGTAAGTAATTGAACCGTCCGGATTGATAGAGGCCGATCCTTGGGTGCCGTTAGTTACAATGCTAACAGTGGTAGGGTCGATAACTGTATTTTCAGTAGTGTCATTCGCCAATTCGAGAACAGTAACCGGCGTATTTTTAGGCGTTGC
>JAHDCE010000425.1 GCA_020630045.1 Saprospiraceae bacterium
AGCCCCCTTCTTATTTATTATTTATTTAAAAATTGTTGCTTGAATGGGTATGGGATTTGAGTAATTAAAAAAATACAAAAAAAGGAGGATGCCAAACGGCATCCTCCTCGTTTTTTATCTGACCTTCCGGAAAGAATTATTCAACTTTGATCAATCTTTCATGGAAGAGGTCTTCTCCATCTTGAATCACTTTTACGTGATAGGTTCCGCTTGGCAAATTAGAAACATCCAAGTCGATTTCTTTATAGAAACCGTCTAGAGGCATTTCTTGAATCACCCGACCCATCATGTCAACGAGTATAAGCGTTTCGGATCCAGAGAACTCTATACCATCCAGGAACTGAATAGTCGTACCATTCATGGCCGGATTCGGATACATGACAATGTTGAGTGTCGAACAAGAGTTTTTCACCAAAACGATATCTGTGTACTCATAAGCCCCATCAAAATCCACCTGCTTCAACCTATAGTAATTGTTGCCTTCGGTAGCACGTCTATGAACGAATTCATAAGTGATGGTTTCGACGCTGTTGCCGTTTCCAGCTACCTGGCCGATAGAACTGAATGTTCTTCCGTCCTTACTGTGCTCTACTTGGAAATAAGCATTGTTTTCTTCAGAACTGGTCACCCATTTCAAGTGAGTTTTACAATCGATTTCCTGACCTACGAAAGATTCGAGTTCTACCGGAAGAACCACATTTCTCTGGTAATCTTCCACCTCTCCATTCGTTTTTCCTCCTTGGAAATCACCAGCTAATAACGGTTGGTCATCAGCACGTAGTCGAACGTTCAACAGTTCAGAACCCACCGTAGGCAATGTGGCCGGTGTAGTGATGGTGATTTCCGCGATAGCCGGGCTAGCGGTCGCTTTGAATCCATCATAGAATTGGTCATACGTACCATCTCCATCATAGTCGATCCACATTCCATAGTAAACTGTAGTTGGTTTGGTAGAATTCACTGTTACATTGACCTTGTATTGCGTAGAAGGAGTCATGGCTGTTGGGAACTGACCTGCACCCGAGCCGAAAGTCATCGCATCGTCTGCAGCATCCGCAGTAGCGGCAGCACTTACTTGCTCCTCCCATTCGAATGTCGTGGCATTTCCCAACCATACATCGTTTTCTCCATCCAACTGTGAATTTCCATTGTAATCGGAAATCGCCCTGTGCCAAGCATCCGGATAGATAGCCGGTGCGTCACCATAATCGCGATTCGCGTCTAAGACAGTGATGGTCAATGTCGCATCATCGCAAGCTTTTGGTGTACCATTGTCACACATTTCATATGGAACGATAGCATTACCCACAAATCCCGGTTTAGGAATGAAAGTATATGTACCATCTGAATTAATAGTGATTTTACCGGCATCCGCTACGATGTTACCATCTTTGTCGATTCCTGAAACAGTGGTTTGCGTATTGACTGAACCCGTACCGTCCAATGTGCCATCGCCATTGGTATCATACATGAAAGAAGAAACCGTTTGGGTATTTCCTTCAGGATCGTAATCGTTAGTCAACAAGTTGCCTGTAGCTTCTACTCCTTTATCAGTCAATAATGCATCATCGGATGCGAAGCTCAAGTTGTCCGTACTAGGAGGCAACACTTCTATCATAAGAGTAGAAGAGTCCTTATCTCCCGTACCGTTTTCATCTTTAATGGTATAATCCACATTCACCGTACCGATAAATCCTGGAGCCGGAACAAATGTATAAGTTCCGTCCGCATTCAACGTAAGTTGACCTGCATTTGCAACAGGATCCCCGGTAGGAGAAACACCTGCAACCGTTATCGGCGAACCTATGCTAACCGTTGCGTCAGTATCTGTAATACCATCGCCATCCGTATCAATTTTTATAGCTACAACTTTTACAGGTGTAAAATCAGGATCGAAATCATTCACAAGGACATCACCGGTCGCTGTTACACCAGATTCGATTTGATTGACATCCGGATTGGCAATCGGCATTTGGCCGGCAGTGCTTGCCGTGTCTAAGACTTCGATATAAACAGTGGCTATGTCGCATACTATCGGACTTCCGTTATCGCAAGCCTCGTATTCGAATGAAGTTTCACCGACGAACCCAACTGCAGGAGTATAGGTATAAGTACCATCAGTGTTGACTGTGACTGTACCTTCTGCTACCGGCATGGCGGTTTCTAGTGTTACAGTCTGAGTATGACCTTCTTTGTCAACATCATTGACAAGGACATCTCCCATCACCGGAACTCCGTATGGAGTATTTGTGATATCGTCATTCGCTTCAGTGGAATTCGTACCCAAAGTAGTCAGGTAAAGCGTTGCCGTTTCACATGCCTTCGGAGTGCCGTTGTCACAAATGGTATATTCCACAATCTCTGTTCCTACAAAATTAGCGGCAGGATTGTAGGTGTATGATCCATTCGCATTCAATACGATAGTACCTCCGCTTGGTAGGGTAGTGGAGCTACCGATATTTACCGCTGAGCCAGTTAATGTTGTCGCATTTGAAATTCCGAATTTGTTACCTTCCGGGTCGTAGTCATTCGAAGTGACAGATCCCGTTAAAGCGCTGCCCATCGGGCCGATATTGGCATCATCATTTGCATACAAGTCATTATCACCGGCATCCGCTTCTTCAACCGAAATGGTCAAGGTTGCATTGTCCGTTCCTCCGTTTCCATCAGAAATGGTATAAAGTACAGGAACATCTCCTACATAGTCATTGTCAGCGGTAAAGATGACGACTCCACTAGAAATACTTGCTTGTCCTGCCAATTGTCCATATTCATCATAAATATTAACAGGAGTAGATGTCAAGGTAACAGGTGTGCCTGTCATGGATAAACCTGTTGCTGTTGTTACGCTCAATGCGTCTCCGTCCGGATCGGAATCATTTGCAAGGATGATGTTCTTCACCGTTCCTCCTTGTTCTACCGTATTGGTATCGTCTTGTGCGACAGGAGGGTTGTTCGTACTTCCATCGTCATACATACCGGGCACCACCTCGATGACCAATGTCGCGATTTCACATGCTTGTGGAGTTCCATTGTCGCACTTTTCATAAGTGATGACTTCTTCGCCTATGAACCCTGAAGCGGGTTTGTAAGTATAGTTACCGAATTTATCGATAATAAGTTTTCCTCCACTTGGAAGCCCGTTTGCTGTCGTTCCGTCAACTACAATCGGGTCACCCGCACTGTCATTAGCTGCTGTTACGATTTCGTCATCTCCCTGGTCATCCGTGTCGTTCGTCAATACGTTACCATCAACGGATATGCCTTCAGGTGTTTGATTGATATCATTCTCAGCATTGGTCGTATTCGGATTCTCCAATGTGGTCAGGTACAATGTCGCTGTATCGCATGCTTGTGGTGTTCCGCTGTCGCAAATGGTGTATTCGACGACTTCGGTTCCTACAAAATTCGGATTCGGATCATAAGTATATGTACCATTGCCATTCAATGTCAATGTGCCGCCGCTCGGAAGGGTAACGGGTGTGCCTGGTGTAATAGCAACACCAGCAGAAGTTTCCGCTGAGGAGACGAATGTTTTATGACCTTCCGGATCGTAGTCATTGGTTTTGACCGAACCCGTTTGTTGGTCGCCTTGAAGGCCCGTACTTGCGTCATCATTCGCGTGGGTATCATTATCCAACTTATCGAAAGGCTCAACTGTAATGGTTAGTATAGCATCATCCGTTCCGCCATTTCCGTCTGAAATCGTGTACTCGACAGGAACATCTCCTACGAAATTCATAGCAGCGGTAAAGGTTACTTGTCCTGTTCCGTTAATACTTACTTGGCCGGCTAATTGACCATTTTCATCATAAATATCAGTTGGAGTAGCTGTCAAAGTGAAGGACGTACCATCAGCATTGAGTCCGGTTGCCGTGGTTACGGTCAGTGCATCTCCGTCCGGATCTGAATCATTCGAAAGGATAATAGAGGTAACCGTTTGTCCTTGTTCAACCGTATTGGTATCGTCCTGAGCCACCGGTGGGTTATTGCTGCCATCATCAGTAACTTCAGGAAGGACTTCAATGGTCAATGTCGCGTTATCGCATGCCTTTGGCGTGCCATCGTCACAAACCAGATATTCAAATGTTTCTTCGCCTGTGAAACCTGTAGCCGGAGTATAGGTGTATGTACCATCAGCTTTGATGATGATTTTACCTCCACTTGGCAAGGTATTTACAGTTGCACCATCTACGACAAGTGCATTTCCATCACTATCTTTTATTCCGTCAACCGATTGCGAATCACCTTCGGGATCCGTGTCATTTGTGAGAATATTCCCGGAAACGGGCGTCTCAAACGGTGTTTGATTGATGTCGTTTTCACCATCTGTTTTGTTACAAGACTTGACGGCGAAGTTCTGG
>JAHDCE010000426.1 GCA_020630045.1 Saprospiraceae bacterium
ATTCAACGCGATAGAGACCGATCGACACTTTCTTATTTTTTACGGGATTACCATCTTCATCCACCAGGGCGAATTCAACATTTGAAGCTTTGCCCATTGGCAAACGACTTTCACCCCACTTGGTCTTGGGAATTTTTATTCCCGCGTAAGCGGAATAAGGACTAACCGGCAAATACATATTGTCAGAACTGAAGTCACCTCCTTTTTCAAAAACGCGTGTTTTGAAGGCGGCTCGCAACATACCCGGAGGGCTTGAGTCTCCTAGGTCTATTTGTACATCGGACTGTCCATTGCTATCCAATTTACCGTCGAATATCACAGATTTATCGGTTCCGTAGCTCCTAGCCGGATCATCGAAAACGAAGTCCTTGAACTTCTTGAATGAAGTCCTTGTCTCTCTTAATTCCATTTCGACTTTGGCCTTGAGATCGGAGGCCGGCGCACCGTGTAACCAAGCGGAAGATAGGGTTCCGGTCAAATCGGACTCCTTACTAGAAACCATTTCTTTACCGAAATCCAAATTTACTTTTAGGCGATTCGGCTTGACCGTTTCAATCTTCAATTTTTTAGAGAAGGTAGCACCTCCTGCTTTGATATAAGCATACCAATTTCCGGTAGGAGCATCAGGGGAAGTCGAGAATTCAAAATTGTAAATACCGCTGACATTTTCCGTTTCGGAAAACTTATATTGCATTTGTCCCTTGGGGTCGAACACCTCCATAGAAACCGGTAAAGCGTCGGGAATCGAATTGTTTTTATCTTCTAATACGAAGTTGATGTGTAAGGTGTCACCCGGACGCCAGACACCACGTTCTCCATATACAAAACCTTTCATTCCCTTTTGGGAAACCGTACCGCTGACATCGAATCTTGATAAAGAAAGTGATCGACCGTCTTTGATTTTCAGGTAGCCCATTTCCCCTCCTTTTTCGACAACGACGAAATAAGGAGAATCATCAGTATTCAAACGGGCGACGCCATCGCTATCGGTCGTGGTCGATACCAATGATTGTTGTTGATAGCTATACAGTTCGACCTTGGCACCGCCGACTGCGTCCGTAGTTCTCAAGTCGGAAACGACAACGACCACTTCTCCGTCATTTCCGCGCTTGGCGATAATTCCGAAATTGGAAGCGAATACATTCCTTTGGACGAATCTGTTCGAATTGTAATAAGCCGGTTTACATGGATCGTTCCGGTGATCGTAGGAGTATCCGTCATAATATCCTTGAGGACCATAATAACTATCCATGATGGAGTTTTGGTTTTCATCTTCGGAGGCGAAAACAGTCATGCCTTCGTTGTCGTTATCCGAAGAACAGAAGAAGGGCGAGTATCCGGGCAAGAAACCCATCCTGACCTGATACAATGCACCTTGCTCCTGGCGAATCATTTGAGATAAATCAAGGGCGTAACGATTCCATTTGTCTTTGGCTTTGCCCGGCTTTAAAGCTCCCAGGTCTATTTTTTTGCGTAGTACGATATTACCTACTCTGTTCAAATCGTAGTTTCCACTCAGGTCATTGGATTGAAGGAATTGAAGTAGGTTGTTTTCATATATTTTAAATACTTCGACTTCAACCGCATCTAGGTTGATGGCTTCGAAAGGAAATATCAATCCATCCGACTCAGGCATGATGACACCATTGCCCACCAATTTTACTTCTGGTTTTACATCTTCAAAGCGAAGTGACCACACGCTTTTCTCGGACATTTTCCTTCCGGAAATATTGACAATACCCGTATTGGCGATAATACTTTTTGTACCGTTCACCCGCTCGTTCGGGTAAACTCGAACAATATTCTTATCTATTGAATACTTGTAAGAACCCGAATAATTTTGAATGGAAACGAGCCCGGATAACTCTTGTGCTTGATCCAACGGATCAGAAAAAGTAAGTTGGATGTAAGGATTCCCTTCCTTGACCAAACGTGCATTCACGACTTTGAAGTCGGCCAATCCCGGAACTTCCACTTCCAATTTTCCATCTGCGGAACCCAATCCTAGGGATTTTCCATTCCAGGACAAATTTACCTTGCCGGCTGTGTCTCCACGGCGAACATCCTTCACTTGGAAATCATAGACTCTAGGGGAGTTGCCCGGTGTCCATTCCACATCGAGGGATCGTCCGTTTTGCTTAGCGGTCAATATTTTTTTGACTTTTTCAAGCGATTCGGAATCGGCGAGATAAGCTGAACCAATGATTTCTTGGCGGGTCAAATCCTTGTAATCCGTAGATTGGATTCCATCTACCTCTAGGGTCAAGAATTGTTCTTGCGTTCGAAAATCGAACTCGAACTCATTCATTTCTTTCGGTAAATTATTGTATAGTTTTTCCAAATCGACCGTCGCTAAGAATTGTTTGCCGGAAGGCAAATATCCTTCGGGGGTGAAAATAATGGTCCGTTCGTCTCCCCAACTCGCCTCTCCTTTAATCGTGGGCGAAAATTGGATCAGGCCTTTTTCAACCATATTCCCGACTTGGCTTTCGTCGGCGACAGCCGAAGTGAATCGAACCCTGATTTTATCGGTTCGTGATATTACGCCCGAAGAATAAGCATATACATAATCACCGATGCCAATCGGCATGTCCTTGGCTGAGTATTCTTTCTTCTTACAAGCGGAAAAAATCAAGGAGGCGATGAGGAAAATACCTCCTAGGGCAATAATCTTGTTTTTCATGATGATGGTATTGTTATAATGCAATGTGAAGTCTAATTTTATGGTGAAATTATTCCTGAATTTGTAGCAGAAATATTTCTTCATATCCAACGATTAGCAAGATAACCGCTTATCTTTGGAATTTCCCAAGCAAGTAGAATTTGTAGTTGATTTATGAGTATTTGTCATCCCATGTTTCCACTTAAGATTGTGGTGTTCCCCGGTGAGCAACTCAATTTACACATTTTTGAACCAAGATACCGCACCTTGATTCAAGAATGTGAGGATGAAGGTAAAACTTTTGGTATTCCGACGGTAAGGGATAATCGAGTACAGGATTTTGGTACTGAAATACAGCTATTAGAAATCACCAATCGGTATTCGGATGGCCGACTGGATATTAAGACCAAAGGACTTCGTCGCTTTGCCATCGAAAGCTTTAGGGTCAAAGGTGCCGGAAAGCCTTATGGAGAAGCCGATATTAAATTCATTAATGAGGCATTCGTAGGAAGTTCGCATTTGAGCGAGGCCATCATTCAGCGTATTGATGAATTATTCGGAATGATGGAAATTGACAAACCTTTCAATCGAGACCCGGAATCTTTCCGGACTTTTGAAATGGGGCATCATGTCGGGTTTTCTCATCAACAGGAGTACAATTTCCTTTCATTGGAAAATGAAATGGATAGACAAAGTTTTATGTTGAATCACTTGGAACAACTCATCCCCACCATACGAGAAGTGGAAAGGCTACAGGAAAGAATCCAGATGAATGGTCATTTTAGGGATTATAAATCACCGAGTTTAGATGACTGAGCCTAAGCATTTATTGTCTTTACATTACTTGCCAAGTATTCAATGGTTCTCCAAATTTAGCCAAGGAGCATTGATTGAGCAACATGAGAACTTTTCTAAACGCAATTATAGGAACAGATGCCGCATTCTTGGAGCGAATGGTGCGGTTGACCTTTCCATTCCCTTATTGAAGGGGAAAAATAGCCAAATGCCTATTCGTGATGTTGAAATTTCGAACCATGAAAATTGGAGGCGGTCACATTGGCAAAGCATCCAATCCGCATATGGCAAATCACCGTTTTTTGAATTTTATGCGGAAGATTTCGAGCGGGTCTATCAAGACGAATCAATCGTTCGTTTATTTGATTTTAATGTAAGGATGCTGGAAACGATATTAGAAATTATTCCGCTTCAAGCGGAAACGACTTTTACGGAAGCTTATATCAAACAACCCGGACAAATCGAGGATTGGCGAAGGGGAATTTCTCCTAGGAAGGCTGAACAAATACAAGACCCTGATTTCGTCGCCCGACCATATCAACAAGTGTTTGCTGATAAGCATGGATTCGTGGCTAATTTGAGTATTATTGATTTGATTTTTTGCAAGGGGCCGGAGAGTGAGTTGTATTTGTAGGAATCGTTTAGGATTTACTGTTAGCTGCCTCAAGTTTGCTTGGTAATTCTATTTCAAGTTCTTCAAGCATTTGATTAAAATATTATTCAAGTTCAAAGCCGTTATCATTATTGCTCAGTCCCGCTAAAATCAATAAAGATTCAGATTCAAGACCTTCCTCCAAGCCACTAATTGCGATGTCCGGGAGTTAACTTGAAGTCCTATTTCCGAGTATATAATCCGCTATTTTTTCTTTGATGGTCATTTGTTTTTTTTACACCTAACAA
>JAHDCE010000427.1 GCA_020630045.1 Saprospiraceae bacterium
GGCCATTTGAAAGAAAATAGCCATCAGGGTTCCATTTTGTCACTTCTTCATAGGGTGTTTTTGCTGGAAAAACTTTGACTTGGGCACCTCGTTTGGTGAAGTTTCTAAGGATATTCCTTTTGGTTCCGTAATCGTATACAGCGATTTTCGCCCCATCATTTTCTTCTCCCATTTCATAAGGTTTGTCTGTCGAAACCTTTGAAGCAAGTTCGAGCCCTTCCATTGGAGGAACTTTGGCCAAACGTGTTTTTAGTTCTTCGACGCTCCATCCTTCCTCTGAAGAAATGATAGCATTCATTGCTCCTTTGCTTCGGATATGTCGAACGATGGCTCTTGTGTCGATTTCACAAATCCCGACCAAATCTTGTTTGTCAAAATATTCTTGGATGGATTCATCCGCTTGTTGTCGGGAATATTGGTAGGTAAAGTTTTTACAAATGAGTCCGGCTATTTTGATGCTTTCGGATTCATCTTCAACTCCTTTGATTCCGTAATTTCCGATATGGGCATTTGTCGTGACCATAAGTTGACCGAAATAAGAGGGGTCAGTAAAAATTTCTTGGTAACCGGTCATTCCTGTATTAAAACAGATTTCACCGGTAGTGGTGCCAATTTTCCCGGCAGATTTGCCATGAAATACAGTTCCGTCTTGTAGTACTAAAACTGCTGGAACTTGTTGCATAGTAAAATATTTTGGTTGATGATAAACGACTTGGCGTTTCTTGGCGCAAAGATAAGTTTTCGGATAAAAAAGAAGGCCATCAACCCGTTAGGAGTGATGACCTTTCTTTCTTAATATTCACAATTTTTCACACAGATGCTTATTTTTCATTATGCATCTTTGTTTTCTTCGTCAGTTGCATCTTCAACGACGTCTTCGACAACATCATTAGCCTCTTCGACTACATCTTCTACTGTGTTTTCAACTGTTTCAGCAACAGTTTCGTCAGCAGATTTTTTACGACGACGACGACGCTTTTTCTTACCAGTGTCTTTTTCAATTTTGCCGTTGTAGACTTCGTTGAAATCTACAAGTTCAATCAAAGCCATTTCAGCACCATCACTTCTACGGAATCCAGTTTTGATTACACGAGTGTATCCCCCCGGGCGATCGCCAACTTTAGCCGCAATAGGACCGAAAAGTTCTTTGATGGCTTCCTTGTGTTGAAGGTCTTTGAATGCAGTACGACGAGAGTGTGTCGTATTCAATTTGGCTTTGGTCACCAATGGTTCGAAATGTTTACGAAGGGCTTTTGCCTTGGCCAATGTCGTTTTGATACGTTTGTGCTCAATCAAAGCGATAGAGAGGTTACGTAGCAACGCTCTTCTATGGGCTGTTTTTCGCCCTAAGTGGTTAAACTTTTTACCGTGACGCATGATAATATTTTGCTGCGTTGCGACACATTCAAATCGTAGCTAAAAGTAGCATGGAGGGCAGGCACCTCTCGTCGAATTAGAATGTTATCGCTCCGGGTTTTCAATATCTTTCCGGCAAAACCGGCCAGAGCCTACATACAATCGTTTCTTATTCTTCGTCCAATTTATATTTGGACAAATCCATACCGAATGTCAAGTTCTTTTCTTGTAGTAACTCTTCGATTTCCACTAGGGATTTCTTACCGAAGTTTCTGAACTTAAGCAATTCGTGTGTTTCGTATCTGACCAATTCCGCCAAGGAATTGATTTTCGCCGCTTTCAAGCAGTTGTAAGCACGAACGGAAAGGTCGAGATCTTCCAAGGAAGTCTTGAGCAACTTTCGCATGTGTAGGATATGCTCATCAACGATAGCTTCCTCTTGTGAAGCACCGGTATCGAATTGGATGTTTTCATCAGTGATTAACATCAAGTGCTGAATCATGATGCGAGCCGCTTGTTTTACAGCTTCTTCCGGATGGATTGTTCCGTCGGTTTTTACATCGATGGCCAATTTTTCGTAATCGGTACGCTGACCTACACGGAAGTTTTCGATACGATACGCGACATTTTTTATCGGCGTATAAATAGCATCTACCGGGATAACTCCGATGGGAGCATCTTTGGGTAAGTTCTCATCAGCCGGAACATATCCCCTTCCTTTGGTAATGGTCAATTCCATTTCCAAGTTTACGAAAGGTTCCATGGTACAAATGTGCAATTCCGGGTTCATGACTTTGAAGACATTGGTGTGTTCTTCGATGTCTCCCGCTTGAAACTGTTCCTTACCAGTGATGGTCAAGTAAATTTTCTCCTCGGTGATGTCCTCATCTTGAATCAATTGCTTCAAGCGGACTTGTTTGATATTGAGGATAATGTCAACAACGTCTTCAACGACACCTCTGATTGAAGAGAATTCGTGTTCGACTCCTGCGATACGAATCGCGGAAATGGCGAATCCTTCCAAAGAAGAAAGTAGTACCCTTCTGAGTGAATTACCTACGGTTTGTCCGAATCCCGGTTCCAAGGGTTTAAATTCGAAAGATCCTTCGAATTCAGTAGCCTTGTTCAAAATAATTTTGTCGGGTTTTTGAAAATTCAAAATGGTCATGGACGGAGCGTATTAAATAAGCTGTTATATAAAAACGGATTTGACAACATGAGATGAATACATATTGCCAAACCCGATAAGGATTTCTAATAAATTACTTGGAGTAAAGTTCAACGATAAGTTGTTCGTTGATGTTTTCAGGGATTTGATCCCTTTCAGGAAGAGCTAAGAAAGTACCTTCCATTTTATCAACGTTCCACTCTACCCAAGGGTATTTTTTCACCTCATTTTTAGAGGAGGCAATACAATCTCTAATGGCCATCATGGATTGAGATTTTCCTCTCACTCCAACTACATCACCCGGACGACAGTTGAATGATGGTACATTTGTAACGACACCATTAACTACAATATGCTTATGAGAAACCAATTGACGTGCTGCGCTACGTGTAGGAGCGATACCCAATCGGTAAACTACGTTATCAAGACGTGCTTCTAGAGATTGGAGTAACAAAACACCAGTTACACCTGACTTGCTGCTTGCACGTTCAAACATATTGCGGAATTGGCGTTCTAATACACCGTAGGTATATTTTGCCTTTTGCTTCTCCATCAACTGAACTGCGTAGTCGGATTTTTGCTTCCTTCTTCTGGAGTTCCCGTGTTGACCCGGAGCGTATTTTTTACGTTCAAAAGAGCGATCGAATCCGAAAATCGGTTCACCGAATGCTCTTGCCTTTTTCGTTTTAGGACCTGTATATCTCGCCATTGCTAAATCTTATTCTCAGGTTGAAAAATTATACTCTACGACGCTTAGGTGGTCTACAACCATTGTGAGGTTGCGGAGTGACATCGACAATTTTGGAAACGCGGATTCCTGCGGAGTCAACGGCACGAATGGCCGCTTCTCTTCCTGATCCAGGACCTTTCACGTAAACAACTGTCGTACGCATTCCCAAGTCATATGCTTCTTTAGCTGCTTCCGCCGCAGCGATAGAAGCTGCATAAGGCGTATTTTTCTTAGAGCCTTTGAACCCCGCTTTACCTGCGGAAGCCCAAGAAATGACTTGTCCCTGCTTATTGGTAATAGAGATAATGATATTATTGAAGCTCGCACGAATGTATACCAAACCTTCCGGTTCTACTTTTACATTCTTCTTTTTTATTTTCTGTCGCTTTGCCATGTCGTAAAATCAACAAATGAATAGAGTATAAATAATATGGATGATTACTTGGTTGCCTTCTTCTTGTTGGCTACCGTCTTACGCTTACCCTTACGAGTACGAGCGTTGGTTTTGGTCTTTTGCCCACGAAGAGGAAGTCCTTTTCTGTGACGAAGTCCTCGGTAACAAGCAATGTCCATCAAACGCTTGATATTCATTTGAACTTCGGAACGAAGTTCACCTTCCACCGTGTACTCATCTTGAATAATTCGAGAGATGACACGGATATTTTCGTCCGTCCAGTCGTTTACTTTTGTATTCACATCGACACCGGCTTTGTCCAGAATTTCAACTGCACGGGTATTTCCGATACCAAAGATGTAAGTCAAACTGATACAACCTCTTTTGTTACGAGGCAAATCTATACCTGCAATACGAGCCATTACTCAAATATTTTATTATCCTTGACGCTGCTTAAAGCGAGGATTCTTTTTGTTAATGATGTAAACTTTTCCTTTACGACGAACGATTTTGCAATCGGCCGAACGTTTTTTCACTGATGCTCTAACCTTCATGATTAGTATTTTTACTTGTATCTATAAGTAATTCGCCCCCGAGTCAAATCATACGGGGACATTTCTACCGCAACTTTATCACCCGGTAGGATTCGGATATAGTTCATCCTCATCTTTCCTGAGATATTCGCAAC
>JAHDCE010000428.1 GCA_020630045.1 Saprospiraceae bacterium
ATTCAAAGGCCCTTTAAGTAGAACTGAAAACAGATGGATGTTCACCCATGAAAAAGATAAGGAATCGGCGGTTATCATCCTTGAGGCGATAAAAAAACACCCTTCAGTTTTGGAGGCTCAATTCGCTCTGCTTCCCAATGAAAGAAATTAATCTAATAACCAATTTATAATTTTAAATCGAAATCGCATGTACAAGCACATTCTATCCTTTATTTGTATTTGTTCACTGTTCTGTATTGTGGCGAATGGGCAATCCACTACTAGTGAGGTGACCCCAGCCAATGCCCAGGTCACTTACGCTGAGTTTCTAGGCACGACTCCCCCTATGCGTGACATCATTCCTTTGCAGCCTACGGACAATGATAAAAGGAGCCTATCGAAAAAGAACCGTAAAGCTCCTAAAAACTTTATCGGAAGAGGAAAAAACACAGTGTTACGCCCTGAGTTGGAACACCAAATCGACCCGGTACTCCAATCCATCAAAAACCGGATGGGATTGGTCATTGAACCTCTAGTAAATGTAGAAGGACTCCAATCCGGATTCGGTGCCCCTCACGACCCTTCGGGCGATATTGGCAAGGACCATTATGTCCAAGCGATCAATGCCACCGTAATCGGAGTATATGATAAAGAGGGTAACCTCCAAAGCACATTTACAGGTAATAGTTTATGGAGCAGCCTCGGATTTACCTCAGCAGGAGACCCTATTGTATTATACGACCAGACTGAAGAGCGATGGATTATTACCGAATTCCCTTCTGGCAATCAGTTATTAGTCGCCATTTCAAATACAAGTGATCCCCTAGGCACTTACAATGCATACAACTTCGGAACGCCCAGTTTTCCCGATTATCCCAAATATGCCATATGGGACGATGCCATCGTCGTAACGACGAACGAGCAGGGCCCCGGGCAACTAGAAGCTTATTTCATCAATAAAAACGACTTGATGACAGGTGCGGCCACTGCACAAATCCAAAGGTTGTTACTCCCTGGCAACAACAATACAGAAGCCGGATTCTTCGTCGCCACTCCGGCGGATTGGACGGGTATGACTCCTCCTACAGGTGGACCCATTTGCTTGGCGATAAACGATTCATCTTGGGGCAGCGCACCACAAGACCAAATTGAAGTTCATACCATCGAGGTAGACTGGGCAACACCGGCCAATACAAGTTTTGTCACCACATCCGTCCCAACAGCTCCGTTCGATGGGTTCCCATGTTCTTCGGGGGGCTTCGGTTTTGCTTGTGTCCCACAACCGGGAGGTGGCGTGGATGCCATTCCCGAAGTGATTATGAACCAACCTCATTATCGAAATTTCGGTTCGCATGAAGCCTTGGTTTTTAATTTCGTAACGGATGCCGATGCGGGGGCTAATCGTTCAGGCATCCGATGGGTCGAACTTCGTAGAATTCCCGGTGGTGATTGGGAGTTATATCAAGAAGGCACATTCGCTCCTGCTGATGGGTTGGATCGCTATATGGGAACGATTTGTATGGATGGACAAGGAAACATCGGATTGGCATATAATGTTTCTAGTGAAACCGAGCAAATCGGTATTCGGTTTACCGGCCGCCGTGCATCGGATCCCCTAGGAGAAATGACCGTAGATGAGTATGAAATAGTTGCCGGTTCAGGTAATGTTTCAGGCGATCGTTGGGGTGATTATGCACACATGTCCGTTGACCCGACCAATGACCGAACATTCTGGACGACTATTGAATATGCGGGTGCTCAGGTCAGGACTAAAATTTTCTCTTTCGAATTGAGAAGGGACACCATTGACATGGGACCTACAGCCCTACTCACTCCTGTTAGCGATGCCGGTTTGGGAGCTTCGGAAACTGTTCAAATCGAAGTAAAAAACTTCGGTCTCCAAACTGAAACCAGTTTCAATGTAGGATATATTTTTGAAGGAGGAACTCCGGTTATTGAAAATGTAACGACCACATTGGCTCCTGACGATACTTATGTCCACACGTTCACACCGACAGTAGACATGTCTGCCATTGGTGATTATAATTTCAAGATTTTTACCGACTTAATGGATGACCAAGCCATTTTAAATGATACTTTAAGAGCTGTCATTAGAAAATTACCTACTGAAGATGCGGGTATTACCGCTTTGGGATTACCTGAAGAAGTATTGTGTGCGGAAACCTTTGATTTGGACATTGACGTTACCAATTTCGGGGTCAATACATTGACAAGCGTCGATGTCATTGTAGAATTAAACGGAGATCCATTTTCTACTATTAACTGGACAGGGAGTTTGGCACCCGGGGCTACCGCTACTGAAACCATAAATCTTACCGGATTAATGAACGGGGTGAATACGGTGACCGCAAGGACAGAAAACCCCAATGGAATAGGTGATCAAATTACAAGCAACGATAACTCTTCCGGCAGCTTCTCGGTCGTGGTGGACGGAACATCGGTGAATGTTAATATTATAGTTGATTTTTGGGGGGAGGAAACGACCTGGGAGCTCCTAGATGAAACCGGTGCGGTTGTCGGAACAGGTGGCCCATATGAAAGCTTTTCAAATGGCACGGCATATAATGAAGAGCTTTGCGTTTCTCCAGATGGTTGCTATACTTTTACCATAAATGACGCCTATGGTGATGGCATTTGTTGCGGATACGGAGACGGAAGTTATACCGTAACCGATGCAGAAGGCAATGTCGTAGCCAATGGAGGAGATTTTGGATATTCTGAAAGCACGAATTTCTGTTTAAGTGGCGCTTGTACCTTAACCGGAGATATCTCTGTAGACGATGCGACCAATTCTTCTAGTAACGACGGGATCATCATGATAACCGCTGAAAATGGCGATGGTAATTATTCATTCAGTATCGATGGCGGGGTGACTTTCCAAAGTTCCAATGTGTTCGAAAACTTAGCTCCCGGCGATTATGAAGTCATCATTCAAGACGGCTCAGGTTGTGATTATACAGAAACCGTTACTGTTGGTGTCACCAGCAGTTTGATAAACTTGGATAATGGTATTACTATCGAAGCGCTTCCTAATCCGACTTCCGGTATTTTCAGAATCAATATTACCGGTTTACAAGGACACAAGACCTTTTTACCTTTAGAAATATTCGACGCTTCAGGTAAGCGTATACAAGAAGGTCATTTGGTAAAATACAATGATACTTATACCAATATGTTGTCAGTGTTGCATTATCCTTCCGGTATTTATTTTGTTCGATTCAAAACGGACAAATTCAATAAAATGGTAAAAATCGTCAGGGAATAACATTCTTTATTTTTAATCGTCTATCCCCTTTCGGGGAAATGGATTGCCGGTGGAATTCCACCGGCAATCTTTTTACAAAACAAACTTAGTTTATTTTAAAAACTAAGAAACAAAATCAAATGGTTTTCCGTTAAACGGAATAACATTTATATCTTGTCAAAAACTAATAACATGCAAGACGTTTTATCGCTCGCCCAAAATCGACTGGAAGAAAAAGGCTTCCTAGATTTGGATTTAGATCCGACAATGGACCTCGAAGAAGAAATCAGAAAACTCAAAAAGGAGAAGAATGCCATTATTCTTGCCCATTATTACCAAGAAGGGGAAATCCAAGACCTAGCGGATTATGTGGGCGACAGTTTGGGGCTGTCTCAACAAGCCGAATCTACGGATGCGGATATGATTGTATTCGCCGGTGTCCATTTCATGGCGGAGACGGCGAAAATCCTGAATCCCTCCAAGAAAGTTTTATTACCGGATCTCAAGGCGGGTTGCTCCTTGGCGGAATCGTGTCCTGCACCTATTTTTGCCAAATTCAAGGAACGGCATCCGAATCATCTGGTGGTTAGTTACATCAATTGCACAGCAGCACTCAAGACGTTGACTGACATTGTCTGCACTTCTACGAACGCCAAGGCGATTATTGATAGCATTCCGGAAGACCGCCCGATTATTTTTGCTCCTGACAAAAACCTAGGTGCTTATTTGGTCAAGGAAACCGGAAGGGACATGGTTTTATGGAATGGCTCTTGTATGGTTCATGAGATATTCAGCCATGAAAAAATCGTGAAGTTAAAACTGAAACACCCCGATGCAAAATTAATCGCACATCCGGAATGCGAAGCCCATTTGTTGGAAATCGCGGATCATATCGGCTCTACCAGCAGCCTATTGAGATATACACAAGAAAGTGAAGCGAAAGAATTTATTGTGGCGACGGAAGCGGGCATTATCCACCAAATGGAGAAAAAATCACCGGAAAAGACGTTCATTCCGGCTCCTCCGAATAATATGTGCGCTTGCAATGACTGTCCCCATATGAAGCGCAATACA
>JAHDCE010000003.1 GCA_020630045.1 Saprospiraceae bacterium
ATCAAACTTTGTACAATGAATCGCTCATAAGGAAAATCCATTTCCATAAAATCCGATAATTCTTGCTGATTGACGATGGTGAAAACGCCTTGCCATGCATTGCTGTAAGGTATTTTGATAACAGCTTGCCCCCCGAGTTTCATGACCCAAAGTGGAATTTCACTTTTACTGACATCCCAAATGGTTTCCGGAGTTAATATTTCCAATCCATGAGGCTTGACTTGCGCATTGTATATATCATAAGCCTTCGCGGCGACCATTTTATTTCTACCGCCTGCCAAACAAGCCGCGATAGGATTGATGAGGTGTGTTTTCGAATGAATCGGGATTCGGTTCCAAGGCCGTTGCGTAACATATCTGAACGCCGCCCTGATGGGTAGCCATTCTCCTTTTTCATCCCGGATATACATGATATTGTCTTTGAATGTAACCGGTGGGTCTTCATCATTTTGATAAAAAGGAACAAAGTACACATCCTCTTGAAAGACATCTGATATGACTTGGGCATATCCTGAATTTTCCATCGGGTTTTTGTCATAAATGACAGCGAGTCCGCCTTTTACATTTCTTTTTTTTGCTTTAAGGAATGGTTGAAAGGTTCGCTCAACAAGCAAACGATACCCTCCTTGTTCTTGATTTTCATCACTCAACGGCATTGATTTTTGCCCGGAAGGGCATGAATTATTTTCAATGACCACCATTTGCCTTTTTCCCTTTTCATTGGTGACGTGCATCAAGTCCGCTCCTGCCCAGACAAAATGTTTGGGTTTGTGGTTTAGTATTTCCCTGAGAAAATCCTCTTTTACCAACGGATGAAGATGGCAATATCTTTTTATGATTCTTTCCTGACTCAAATTCAAGAAAAAGTTGACCATGGGATGAATGGTTGCATTCAACGCTTTGGGGTACCAATGGTCATGGGGTTCGAATCCCCCCGGTGTGATGAGACGGGTGTTTTCCGACATGATTTTACAATAAATTGAATAAGAAAAAGATAATTAGAAATGGTTTTCAAGGAGTGGATAAGAGATAGGGTTTATAGGGAATATTCCAACTCCTTTTTACTGAAAACTAATGTAAGTAACAACCAATTTTATTGTGGCGCAATAGGGTTTGAAAAAAAATGAAAAAAATATAAATGCAAAGGGACGATAGTGATCCACTATCGCCTCTTTGCACTATTGGAAGATATAAATTAGAACTTATTAGATGACTATTTCTTCGCTCCATCCATCACCGCCTGTACCACTTCCGGATTCAGCAATGTAGATACGTCTCCTAGGTTAGAAGTTTCTCCAGAAGCGATTTTCCTTAGGATACGACGCATGATTTTACCTGACCGTGTCTTCGGAAGTCCGGGGACGACCTGTACGACATCCGGCTTGGCGATGGGGCCTATAAATTGGGTGACGACTTTGTTCAGCTCCTTGTGAAAAGCCGCTTCATCATCAATCGAACCGTCAGTGATGACATAGGCATAAATTCCTTGTCCTTTAATATCGTGCGGATAACCGACGACGGCCGATTCGATAATCGCATCATGTTCGTTGATGGCGTTTTCCACTTCGGCGGTACCGATGCGGTGCCCGGATACATTGATGACATCATCAACGCGGCCGATGATTCGATAACGTCCGTGTTCGTCCCTTCTCGCACCGTCACCGGTAAAATATTTTCCGGCGAAAGCCGAGAAATAAACCTGCTTACACCTATTGTGGTCGCCATAAGTGGTACGGATCATCGAAGGCCAAGGATGTTTGATACAAAGCAATCCTTCGACATCGTTTCCGCTGACTTCCACGCCGTCTTTGTCCACCAAGCAAGGCTGGATTCCCGGAAGGGGATAAGTCGCAAAACAAGGCTTGCCTTCTGTTATGCCTCCTAGGTTGGAAATCATAATACCCCCCGTTTCCGTTTGCCACCAAGTGTCTACGATAGGGGCGTTGCCCTTTCCGATTTTGTCATTGTACCAATGCCAAGCTTCGGCGTTAATCGGTTCACCGACCGTTCCTAGGACTTTCAAACGACTCAAATCGTATTGCTCCGGAAAATGATCGCCCTTGGCCATCAAAGCGCGGATGGCGGTGGGTGCCGTATAGAATTGATTGACTTTGTGCTTTTCGCAAATCTCCCAAAACCTTCCGGCGTCCGGGTAAGTAGGTACGCCTTCGAACATCATGGTTGTCGCTCCGGCGAGCAGAGGGCCATAGATGATGTAAGAGTGCCCGGTGATCCAACCGATATCGGCGGTACACCAATAAATATCACCATCCTTGTATTGGAATACGTTGCGGAATGAGAAACAGGTATAAACCATATATCCGCCACAAGTATGGACGACCCCTTTGGGTTTTCCGGTCGAGCCGGAAGTATAAAGGATGAAGAGCATGTCTTCTGAAGACATAGTTTCTGCCGGACAAGTATCCGCTTGGTGATTGACTACATCATGCCACCAAACTTCCTTGTCTCCGGTGAGTTTGACGGTTGTGTTTTCACTATCCAAAGTAGAAACGATGACTTTTTCGACACAATCGACGCCTAGGGCAAGCGCATCGTCCACTACCTGTTTGACAGGGATAAATTTTTGCCCCCTTCTATTGAAATCAGAACAGATGACCATCTTGGCTTGGGCGTCGATGATTCGATCCGCCAACGCTTGGGCGGAAAATCCGGCGAAGACAACAGAATGTATCGCTCCGATTCTGGCACAAGCCAAAACGGCTATCGCCAGCTCAGGAACCATTGGCATATAGAAGCAGACTCGGTCTCCTTTTCCTACGCCCATTTCCTTGAGTGCGTTGGCGCATTTACATACTTCTGCTAGCAGTTCCTTGTAGGTGTAGGATAGTGCGGGAGCATCCGGCTCGTTGGGTTCCCAAAGTAGGGCGACTTGGTCGCCCTTTGTAGCGACATGCCTATCCAAGCAGTTTTCGGTGATGTTGAGTTCACCGCCGACAAACCATTTGACATCGGGCGTATCGAATTCCCATTGGCAAACTTTGTTCCATTTCTTTTTCCATTGGAAAGTATCCGCCATTTCGCCCCAAAATCCTTCCGGATCGTTTACGCTGCGGTTATATATGTTTTCGTACTCTTCTTTGTTTTGAATTTGAATTGTCATATAGGTAAAAGGTCTTGGTTTTAAAATAGACCATAATAATAAAAAAATAATCGCTATCTCCACAGGTGGAGATAGCGATTATGCATAACGCTTGTTAGAAAATCACTTTACTTTCCCTCTTCTTCTTCCGCCAATCGCCTCATCAACCTTCCGGTAATCCTTAGGAATTCGGTTTCCGTAAGGATACCCATCAGCTCCTTGTCTTTGACGACCAAGAGACTGCCTATCTTTTTATCTTTCATGATAGCCAGCGCTTCTAGGAGCGTAGTTTCCGGTGTGACCGTAATCATATCCGTTTTCATGATTTCCCGGACGGATGTCGGGCTACTGCCATTCAAATTCCCCTTGGATTTTTGGGTGAAATGACGAAGTAAAATCCTAGAAGAGACCAATCCGACAAGTTGCCCGTTTTCATCTTCGACGGGGGTGTATCGGAGTTTTCTCCAATCCATCATATCGGCGACCAGGTCTATCAGGTCGTCAGGTTGTACGGTGAAGAGATCTCTGTCCATAAACTCTTCTACCCGGAGTTTGGAAGGTCTGTAAGTTTTCAAATTGGAAGTTTCTTTAATGTCCCATTTGTGGATAGGCGTATTGCCTTTTTGATTTTCGATGATGGCGGCAGTCAAGGCGGTGACGGCTTCGTTTTCGGTCACCGTTCGTCGCATGCGGTTGTAGGAGCGGAGCATCCAGCGAGCGCCATTCATGTGCTTGTCGCAACGTCCTTGGATGATGTCCATATATCGTTTGGCGTCGTCCTTGTTGATTTTCATTTTTTTCAATCCGGCTTTCGCCAATGGGATGAGTTCTTCTCGAATCAAATCGACCGCTGTCACTTTTTTGTCTCCGATCCAAGAGAACTTGGTATCAATTCCGAAGCGAGCGGCCTTGCCAAAATTATCCCTCACATCTTCGAAAGAAAGGTGTTCTGTAATATCGTCATATTTATCGGCCATGCCGATCATGAGTCCCAACCAGAAAGCGGCATTCGCCATTTCGTCGGCTACCGTAGGGCCGGATGCCAATACACGGTTTTCGATACGAAGGTGTGGTTTGCCCGTGTCGGAAATTCCATAGCAAGGACGGTTCCAACGGTAAACGGTGGAGTTGTGTACTTGCAAGGCACGTAATTTGGGGACTTTGCCTTTCTTGATTTCTTGGAAAGAATCTTCTTCAATATCTCCGCTAATGAGCACTCGGAATCTAGCAATATCTTCCTTGTAGATATCCAAAATATCATTTTCGAGCCATCCATTACCGAAGTTGACCCTAGGGCTTCGTTCCCTCATGTGGTCGTGCATCGTTCTGGTATCGAGCGATTGTTGGAACAAGGCGATGCGTGTTTCGTGCCACAACCTTTTTCCGAATACAACCGGCGAATTGGATGCAATAGCCATGACCGGTGCCGCCAATGCCAAGGAGATGTTGTACATCTGCTTGAAGTTGTTGGGAGATACTTGGAGGTGGACTTGGAAACTGGTATTACACGCTTCCAACAAAGGAGAATCGTGCTTGACCAAAAATTCGTCTAAGCCGGAAATCCGCAATTCGTATGCTCCTTTGGCTTGTTGTTTGTTGATGGCTTCCATGAGGGCGAAATAGCGTTTGACCGGGGTCAAGTTGTGCATGCCCAAATCGAATTTTTGAAGTGTCGGGAGAATTCCGGTCAGGATGATTTCTGTATCCAAGTCCTTAATCCGATCGCGGATAGTATCAAGTTTCATATTGATTTCGGCTTCCATTTGACTCAGGCATTTACCCTTGAAGACAAGTGGATCAAGTCCGATTTCAAGATTGAAACGGGCAAGTTCCGTTTCGACCCATTCCAGATCTTTCATCAAATCGAGTGCTTCGGTCGCTAATGGTGCTGGTTTGTATGATTTGTTGTTGACCAAGCACATTTCTTGTTCCGCGCCTATCCGGATGATGTCGTCTTCGAACCATTCGTGTTCGAGCATATACTCCAACGCCTTGACGTCTTGCAGTAGTTGCTTGACGAACTTGTGCATTTGTTTTTTGCCTTTGAGCAACGATACTTTCTGTTCTCCCATGTTATCAGATTGGTTGAGATATATAAATATTATTCTAAACTAATGATTTTTTTGGAGGGTTAAAGAATTGAGGACTAAGATTTATTGAACTTGTTTAAAAACAGGAGGGCATAGGCGCTAATTATCAAAAATAACGTTCTAGAAATATGCTAATTCAACAAGACAAAATCGCTTTCTATATATCGGTAATCTTATTGTTACTCTCCTTTATCGGAATGGGGCAAACCCCTTCATGGGTATCATTGGTCGGAGGCCCCGAAAATGACGCGGGGAAATGTATGTCTATTTCCCCGGAAGGGGAGGTCATGGTTTCGGGGACTTTCAAGGAGTCCATCACCTTAGGGGGGAGTGGCACCTTTGAGGCGGTCGGAGAAGAAGACTTGTTTATATATAGATCGGGCATGGATGGTTCTTCTGCCAGTGGATTCGTCCTAGGAGGAGAAAGGGAGGAAGATGTTTTCGGAATCGAATATTTGGAGGAAGATGTCATTATCGCCGGTGACTTCTTTTTGGAAACTCGCATTGATAATATTGATTTGATGGCTGAATTAGGTTCCAAATCATTATTCGTAAGTCGACTGGGAATTTCCGGAGATGCGATTTGGGCGGTTCCCATACATGGAAATGTTTTAACGGTAGGAGGAGGGATGACCATTTCCCCGGAAGGGGAAATATATATCACCGGATATTTTTTGGATCGTTTGATTGTGGGAACGGATACTTTGGAAGCACAGAGTGACCAAGGAGATGTATTTGTTTTAAAATTCGATACTGCGGGGCATTTGCTTTGGATGACGGCAGCAGGCGTATCGGGAGTAACTCGCGGTTTGGATATCGATATTGATTCGTCCGGAGATGTGGTTATCGGAGGAACGTTTCAGGGAGAAGTGAATTTTGGGGGCATGACGATTCAAAGCAATACTGCGGATGATGATGTGTTTGTCGCCAAGGCGGATAGTGATGGAAATTGGCTATGGGGTAAAAAGCTCGGTGGTGTTTTGGAAGATGGTTTTGGCGGGTTAGAGATAGATGTCAATAACGATATATTTTTAACCGGACCTTTCCTCGGCGTTTTGGCTGATGGTTCGGGTTGGGAAATCCAATCGAACGGAGGCAAACGTGATATTTATCTAATTCGGCTTTCGCCGAATGGCGACTTGGAGTGGGGCAATCGTTATGGTGGAACGGATGATGAGTTTTCAGTTGATATTTCCAAATATGGAGGAAAAATAGCCGTTGTCGGTTATTTTGAAAACACGATGGAACTAGGCGGGCCCATCGTCCCGGCTGATGATTTGGCGGATGGTTTCGTCGTGTTTTATGACGATGAAGGCAATTGGTTAAACCAAACGCATATTGGAGGAGAGTCGTTTGAAATCCCTACGGTTACACGATATTCATTGAATGGGGAACTGTTGGTACTTGGTGACTTTGTAGATGGTATGGTTCTAGGAGGTACTTCCTTGGAAAATTACGGTAAATACGACATGTTTTTAATCAAATTCGATATCATGTCATCTTTGGAGACATCCATGGAATCAGCGGGTGTCGAGGTCTTTCCCAATCCGGCTAGAGATGCTTTTTTTGTTCGTTTCCCCCTAGGAGCAGAAGGGATGTTATTAGATATAAAAGGGCAAGTCATCCGTTCATTAATCCAAGGAGAAAATAGTGCGGATGACTTGCCACCGGGAATGTATTTTATTCGATTGAGTCTGGGTAGTCAGAGCTTTATGAGTAAACTCATCATACTGCCCTGATAAACTTATTTTCCTTCCGTGCCCGGAAAGATGTCAGTCACGACGAGCTTATCTTGGACATGGATGACATTTTCCTTACCTCTAATTTGTAAAGAGACTTCGACGGGAGAAGCTTCCCAATCGATTTCAATCATTCCGAAATTCAACTCAACCGTTTTTTCACTGATGCGGTATTTGTTGGGTTCCATATTGTATTTCCTCGTATGGGTGAGTCCACTAGAAGTGATTTCATATAAGTAGTGCTTGATTTTCGGAATTTTCACCTTGCAAATTTCACCATGATGGCGGTCACCACTCAACATGATTGCCCCCTTGGGACAATAAGTACCTATGGTCTTGAACAGTCGTTTTCTAGCTGTTGGGAAGTTCGCCCATTTTTCATAAGGATGTAACTTGGAAAGGATTTGCGTACCATTAGCGATGATGGTGATCGCCGCATCGTTATCCTTCAGTTCATTTTCGAACCATGTCCATTGCGCTTCTCCTAGGATGTCTGCTTCCTTGTTGGGGATGTATGATTTTTTATCGGAACTTTTCTCTACGGGGTCACGAAAAGTTCTGGCATCCAATAAGATGATTTTTACTTTTTTATCCCCTTCTCCAAAAGTATGAGACTGATAAATACCTTCACGTTTTCGGACGGGATCGGAATCAGGGATACACAAGAAATCGAGGATATGTTCCTTGCTCAGTTCCTTGGCTGGGAATTCTTTCGTGCCATCATTTACACCAAAGTCATGGTCGTCCCAAGTACCGATAACCGGGCAAGTTTTAAGCAAGCGCTGATAACCCGGATTCGCGATTTGCTTGGCATATTTCTTTTTCATCAATTCCGGGTCTTCGGTATCCATGTAGATGTTGTCGCCCAACCAAACCCAAAGATCGGGTTCACTACCTACGATGGATGGCCAGAGTGGTTGTTCCTTATCTTGATTATTACAACTTCCGAACGCGATTCTGGAAACAACCTTTTCCTTGTCAATGGCTTGACAGTGATCGGCCACCTTCTTTGTTTCATCATCTCCTTGGGCGTGGACGACATTGTATTCTTCCGGTTGAGCCTGATTATGAATCGCTTCACGTTCAGTTTGGGTTAATCCTTGTTCGCTTTCAACTTCTGCTTCATTCGTTGATGATCCACAACTTAAAAGAAACACAAAACATATAGCGGTGATAAAATAGCGCATGGATTTCAGTTTTATATTATATCGGTGAATTGGGCAGGATATTTCTGTATAAGATGTTAAAGTTACCAATAAATTCGATTTGAGGCTAATTGCCTACTCTCTTACGCCCCCTTTCTTGTTGTGTTCGGCTTCTTTTACTGATGGATGTGATTTGAGTTTCTCCAACATTTCTGATGCCGAGATAACATTTGAATCATATCCGAGAAGGAACAATGGAGGATAAGGAGCGATGGTTTTTAAGCTTTCCAAATTGTAGTCTGAAAAATCACGCAGGACTTTTTCTAGCTCGTCCTTGGCAGTTAATTGGACAATGATTTCACCATCAATCCGATAGTCTGATGTAGAAGGGGGAACGGTTTTTTTTTCAGTGGATTTGCAACCCATTAGGCAAAATCCCCAAATGCAACATGTAATGGTGATTAATCGACGCATATTGGAATGAATTGAATTTCTTTTTTGACGGATGGGGCCTCATATGGTTACAAACAAAAAATCACAACAGGCATCGCCTGTTGTGATTTTCAAAAAAAGGGTGAAAAGACATTACATAGTAAAAGCAACCGCCCAAAATGCAATGCTAAAAACAATGATAATTAACTTTCTCATGGCTCATTGAATTGTTTAGTGTCCAATATAAATCCGAATTGACGGGGGATTGGCTGTCACAAATTTACGATACCCGTTTTTTTTAGACAAATTTTTCTTTTTGTAATACAAAAGATATTGTATTACAAAGCATAATATCCGGACAAAAAACGGCTCCGCCCCATTTTGGTGGGACGAAGCCTGGAAAACATCCATAGGGTGTAGTAAATGGAAGGGTGTTATTACTTGATGAGCGTCTTTATAGATTACCTAGGATATCTTTCAATTCCTTGGTTGAATAGGCTACGAATTTTATTTTTTCAGCTGGAATTTTTTCACCGATCGTCATGTCGAAAGTGGAAAGTTCGGGGCCGTTTTCTTCGCTCATTTTGATGGCTACGAATTTTCCTGAATAACCTTTAGGAATATTGTCCAAACGCCATTTCCCATTTTTGAAGTAAGGGCTCATGATTCCATTGGTTTCATTAATGATGATTCTGATATTCATATTCGGATTGTCTTCTGGTATCGGAAAGGTCTGATTGACCAATTCCATTTCTTCATTGCGCATAAATCGGTCGCAATTGATATAACCCAAGCGATTGGCCGAAAGGATATAGTTGTCGATAATCATTTGGTCAATCTTGGTGATGTCCGCCTCGCCGTTTACAAAATCATCGTAGCGTTGTTTGTATTCCTCATAGTATTTTCTGGCGGCTCTCTTGAGCATGAAGTTTCCTCTTTGTCCCCTAGGAGGTTTTTGTTGGTGATAGGCCTGCCATTCTTCCAAACTTTGAAAGTATAACGCGACTCTTTGGAAAAAACGAAGTCGATAAAATCCCGGATCCCTACCGTAAGAAACCCCGTTTCTTAATGTACGTTGATTGACTAAACGGTTAGGAGCTGCTGTCCAATCCACATCTCCGGAAGGTAGTGGAGTCCCCTTAAAGAGAGTCATATCTGTTTTGGGATTTCCCTTGTCTTCCTGTGGAATAGGGAATGAGATGTCGTATGATTTCTTTCTGACTAGACAAAGCTGTTTTCCTTCCTGAAATGCTTCAATGTGGATGGTGCCGGCGGTTTCCAACCAATTTTCTTGGGACATGGTACTTAGTCCCGATATCAAGAAGTCTTCACGAGAATAATATTCCTGTAATCGGATTTCGATTTCGCCCCCGACTTGTTGGGATGTTTCGCAATCACAAAAACTTCCGGCGGTAAAAAACATTTGTGTTCCCTTTTTTCCGGTCAACGAAAATGGTCGGGAAGAATTGAATGTGAAAATTTGGGGCGCTTCTTGCATCTCTTCAAATAAAGGTGCGATTGCGGGAGGTGTTCCAACGGTAGCGGTTTCGAGGACAGGAAGGGTGTTTTGTGGTCTTACCGTATTTTCTACAATTGTGTTAGGATATTTCAACAAATGGTATTGGAGCGCTTTCCATTCTTCAGCATTGGGTTCCACGACAAATTTTAAGTCCACGCGACGGTTCGCTGCGTTGGACTCAACATCTTGACCGAATGCATAAGGAGAAGATTCGCCTTGTGTCATACATTGCATGTGGTGAGCGGGATACCCTTGAGAAATCAGAAAAGCTTTTACGGATTGGGCACGTTTCATGCCTAATTCCATATTGCTTTCATCATCGTCTAAATGATCGGTGTGTCCGGTGAGGGTGGTTTGAACAATCAATTCGGGATCAATCCATTTCAGGTTTGCATTTAATCCTTTTTGTGCCTTGGGGGTCAGTTCGGCAGAACCGGAAGGAAATCGGACTTGAAATATATAAGTCCTGTTTTCTAGTGTTTGTCCGAAGACTTGGAGTGTTGTGATGAATAATAATGCAAAAATCAAATGTAACTTTTTCATGGTATAAAGCTTTTGGTTATGACCACAATGTCAGACCAAAAGCCAAACCATGAAAACGCCATTCCACAAACGGCGGTATTAATCCATGAACGGAGAGTAGGTGGTAGTTTACTCGGAATAATTCTCTAGCAATCGAGCGAATTTGTAAACGTCTTCAAAGCTATTGTACATCGGAACAGGAGCTACCCGAATGACGTTGGGTTCACGCCAATCTGCAATCACTCCATTTTCGGTCAAATATTCGAATAAGGCGGGACCTTCTTTTCCTGTAAGTATGGAAAGTTGGGCGCCTCTATCTTTTTCTTCCCTAGGGGTAATGATGTTGAAGCGAAATGAGTTTTCATTGATTTCATCAATCAACTGAATCAGATAATTGGTGAGTAGGGTACTTTTTTTACGAAGTCGTTCCATGCCAGCTTTTACGAATAAGTCCAAACTTGCTTTGTGTGGAGCCATTGCAAAAATCTGAGCGTTGCTCAATTGCCAACCTGCGGCTCCTTTCATCGGAATAAAGCCCTTTTTCATTTGGAAACGTTCCTCTTCATGATGCCCCCACCATCCCGCGAACCTAGGAAGATCAGGATTCTCTCCGTGTCGTTCATGGATGAATAAACCACTAGGGCCTCCGGGGCCGGAATTGAGATATTTGTAACTACACCATACTGCAAAATCAACTCCCCAGTCATGAAGTTGTAAAGGGAGATTGCCGGCAGCATGAGCTAAGTCAAATCCGATCTTGGCTCCAGCTTCGTGTCCTGCCTGAGTTATAGCGGATAAATCAAAAAACTGTCCGGTATAATAATTTACGCCGGCAAACATCACCAAAGCAAGGCTGTCTTTGTTTTCTAGGATGGTTTTGATGATGTCTTCTGTTCTTAAAACTTCCTCGCCCGCTCTAGGAGAAATTTCAATAATTGCATCATCCGGATGGAAACCATGAAATTTGACTTGGCTTTCCATGGCATATTGGTCAGAAGGGAAAGCACCAGCTTCCATAATGATTTTATATCGTTCTTTAGTCGGTCTATAAAAGGAAACCATCAGGAGATGTAAATTCGTGGTCAATGTATTCATCACCACGACTTCTTCCGTCTTTGCTCCTACGATATGAGCGGATTGTTCTTGTAGAAATTTGTGATAATACATCCAAGGCAGTTCACCTTTGAAATGTCCTTCTACGCCAAATGTTTGCCATTGCTCCAGTTCCCTTTGAAGGGCCGGGCCTACTCCTTTGGGCTGAAGCCCTAAAGAATTACCACATAGGTAAATACAATTCGATCCTTGATGTTGTGGAAAATGGAATTCACTGCGGAATTGCTTGAGGGGGTCTTGTTTGTCCAGTTCTCTGGCGTATGATAGTGTATTCTTAATCATTGTCGAATAGATTACCTTGTGGTGCAAATGATAATGGGTTTTCCAACCCTAATAATTCCGCTTTTATTTTTAATCCGTAAGCGAAACCGGTCAAGTCTCCGTTTTTACCAATGACGCGATGACATGGGACAACGATAGGAAGCGGATTTCGTGCATTAGCACCACCGACAGCCCTGACAAGATTTTTATCTCCCAAATCTTCCGCTATAGCGGAATAAGATGTCGTTCGTCCGTAGGGGACGGTCAATAAATATTCCCAAACTTGTTTGTCGAACGGAGGAGCTTCACTCCAGTCTAGCAAGAGCTGGAACGATTCTCTTTTTTTATCAAAATATTCTTGTAATTGGTTGATCGCATCTCCTAGTAAATTGGGTTCGATTTGTTCACCCCATTTTTCTACCCAAGCGATTGACTTGAGTCCTTGTTCCGTAGCTTCTAATTTGAGGAGTCCGATTGGAGCCGGATAATATGCGCGTGAAACAATCATATTCGCTTCGGATTATTTTCACAAAAATGATTTCGTCCCCCAAGCGTCCAATTCTTCGTCGGACCACAGTTCGGGAAAGAAGATGATGCGTTGGTTTTTAGGAGGCAAATATTTCTGCCAGTTGGTTCCTCCTGTAGCGGATATTTGTTCAGGCTTACGATCCAAGTACCTCACAGCAGATTTGAAATGGCTCAAGGGCCATCTTACATTGGCGTTTAAGTCATGTGTGCGGAGCATGGTTTTTAATTCTTCATCCGCTTTTTCTTCTTCACTTAAACTGAGGTAAAGTTGTCTCAGATTGGTTGTTAGATTCTGTTCGGCCAAGTGGATGAAATCACGACTGTATTTATTTTCAAATTGTTTGAGCGTTAATGTTTTTTTGCCGGTCGCAAGTTCGGTCGCACCACGTTTCCAATAAATTTTGGTATAAAGGTCGACGATGTCTTCTTCTCCGGTGAGTTCTTTACGATGATTCGGATGAACCAATCTTTCAAAGTCGGTGCTGACGATTTCTATTTTACGATACTGTGCGGATTGGAATCCACTGGCTGGCAGCAAGCTCATCCTAAATCTGAGGAATTCGTCTTTATCCATCCCTTCCACCATCACATCGAAAGATGCGACCAAGGCATCAAAGTATCTATTGATTCGTTTCAATTGGCGTTTTAATAAATCCAAAGAAAAGTCCTCTGCACCCACCATTCTTTCGTGAGCGTCTAATATGAGTTTGAAATACAGCTCGGTGATTTGGTGATAAATGATGAATATCCGTTCATCCGGAATAGGCGTCCTTGGATTTTGAAGACTCAACAAGGTATCTAAGTGGATATAGTCCCAATATGTCAAATAATCAGCATAAATCAGACCATCCAGGTAAGACATCATGTCTTGACCCATGACGGCATATTTTTGTTCTAGGCGTTCAAGCCTGTTCAGCATTTCATGTGTGAACTCCATATTGGTATTAATGTCGTTTGTTATGGCGCAAAGGTAACTCCCCGAATCCGAATTATCGAACCAATTTCATTCCAATGAAAATACAAAATAGACATAAGGCAACGCTAGCAACGATATTCGCGAAAGCATAGAGGATATTTCCTTGCTCAAATAGGTTGAATGTTTCATTGGAAAAGGTAGAAAAAGTGGAGAATCCCCCACAGAATCCGACCATCAACATCAATTTGAAAGGCTCTGATAATCCATGTCGTCCTGCATATTGAACCAAGGCACCTAGTACAATACATGCCAGTGCATTGGCGACGAGTGTCGCCCAAGGGAATGAAGTATCATATTTTGAAATCAAAAGGGAAATACTGTAACGGATAATACTGCCCAATCCTCCTCCTAAAAAAACATAGAAGAAATTCATCGGATTTGAATTTCGGATTTCTTCTTACGCGAAACATACAAGTACAAAGTTCCCGATGCGATGCCGGCAATGGCAAACAATATGATAATCAGTGGCAGGGAACCAAGGTGCTGGTATTGATAGACCAATCCGATAAAAAGGATGTTTACGATAACCAGAACGGCTGATGCCGAAAGATGTGATAATCCGGTGTCCAGTAAAAGATGGTGGATATGCGTCCTGTCCGGATACAAAGGAGATTTCCCTTTCATAATCCGAGTGGTGAATACCCGTAAAGTATCGAATAACGGAAGTATGAGAATACCCATGGTTACGGCCGGAACCGATTGGACGGCTAGTGGGTGTTCCAATCCGATATTGTGTTCTATGAAATTCAGGGCGAGTATGGAACAAATGAGTCCTAATAGCAAGGAACCTGTATCACCCATAAATATGGTAGCTTGTAAATTGTAGTTTAGGAAAGCGACCACCGCACCTATGGTCGAAAATGCGATTATGGCCATATCCATCCGATCGACCATTAAAAACCAAATTCCGAATGTCGCGGAAATAAGAATGGCGATTCCTCCGGCAAGTCCATTGATGCCATCAATCAAGTTGAAAGCATTAATAATCACCAATATAGTGAAGATGGAAAATGCGAACGCGAACCATTCGGGCAGTTCATGAATCCCCACGATACCGTGAAAGTCCGTAATTTTAATATCTGTTTTTGCGACTAGTATAAAAGCTGCAAAAATTTGTCCGACAAGCTTTTTGACAGGCGTGGTAGGAACGATGTCGTCCTTGGCACCAATGAGGAAAATAACGACGAAAGATGCTAGGATATACTGCAACCCACCATAAGTTTCCTTAAATGGCATCCACATAATAATAGCGAAAATAACACCACCGAAAATACCGATACCTCCTAGGGATGGAGTACTTACTTTATGAGACCGGCGTTCTCCGGGTTCATCCACCAAATGCTTGACCCGAGCCACTTGTATAATGGAGGGAATGGCGAAATAAGTAACCATGAAGGCCGTAATAAAACTAAGTATGATGTCGTACATTAGATGTCGTTCCGCTTTCTGATTACCACAAAATTAATTCAAAGTAACGAAATACGGGTATTGTGTCGTTATTTCTATAGGAACAATCGTTTTTTTGAACGAGATTAGGAATAAGAAGATATTTTGAATGGACATAAGGAACGTACGTTTTTACGTTCGGAGTTTAAGAGCCTGTTAAAAATTAGTTTTTTCTTTAATATGAAATGGCGTTCATATTATGAATCATACTAAATTTTAATAGGCTCTAAAGAAGCATCTATTTGTTGAAAGACTCGATAAATCAACCGATATTTATAACAATGAAAAAAATACTCTTTTTCACATTTTTCTTCATGGTAGTAGCGACTGCAGAAGCTCAGTTACCGGATATGGCTCTTTACCGGGAAGGTATTTCCTATAAAGATAAAAGGATGTATACTGAAGCTATTCGGTCGTTTTCCGAATTCATCTCCTTATACCCGAAGGAGTATCCTGATGTGTATAACAAACGGGGGCAGGTGTATCTGGTCATGAAAGCGTATGAGCAGGCGAATGCCGATTTTGAACGACACAAAGAGTTGGAACCCGAAAACCCCTACCCACACTATATGCTAGGTAAGTTTTACTTCCAAACCGGCGATTATCAAAATTCAGTAGATGCATTTACCGAAGCGGTAAAATTGAATGGCCTTTTTAAAGAGGCCTATAATGACAGGGGAATGTCCTTGTGTCGCTTATCTGATTTTGGTGGTGCTATCTGGGATTTTAGAAAAGCCATTTCCTTGGATTCGACATTCGCCATGGCACACAATAATATGGGGGTCGCCCGTTTTTTTAATCAAGATGTCGATAATCCGAGTTTACAAGATATCAGGGAGGCTAAAAGGTATTTCGCGAAAGCGATAGAGCAGGACAAGGAATTCGGAATCGCCTATCGTAACCAAGGAGTCATGCTTTTATTGTTGAAGGAATATGACTTCGCATTGAAGAGCTTGGAGCAAGCTTCGAAATTATCCCCTTCTGAACCCATGACACCATTTTTTATGGGTGTGGTATATCATTTGCAGGGAGAGTTAGGGTATGCCCAAGCAGAATTACAGAAAGCGTTAAAAAACGATCCTGACTTCTATTTTGCCTTTGAAGAATTGGGAGATATCAAAGCCGGACAAAAAAAATGGAGCAAAGCCTTGTTTTTTTATGAAACCGCTGCAACCAGATCGAAAAATCGCTCGTCCGTATTCGAGGGATTGATGTATTACAAGATGGCGGTCGTTTCTGCTTGGCAAAAAGACAAGAGTTCGATGTATAAATATTTGAACCAATCCAAAAAATCAGGAGCGTTCAATGACAAAAAAGTGTACTCTGAATTTTTGAGAGAAAAATCCTTTACGGCTTATCGGGCAGAAAGGAAAATGAAAAAATTCACCAAAGCCATCAACAAACTTAAGAAAGACAACAAATTCTTGACATCGGAACTCCGTTGGTTTCGGATGCATAAATAGAAACAAATGAAAAATCTACTTAAAATATTCATATTACTAGTCTTTTGTACAATCGGCAATTATCTACAAGCCCAAACTGTACAAGGAACCGTCGTGGACTCGGAAATGGGTATTTTAATCGGAGCAAATGTAGTATGGATCAATACATCCGTAGGAACTGCCACCGATGAATCCGGTGATTTTGTATTATCCGGCGAAAATATTGAAGACAAACGAATTGTGGTCAGTTATTTAGGATACGAAAGTGATACGATTACAGTAACAGGTAATTCGAACTTCCTCATCACCTTGGAAATGGAGGGTGAACTATCGGAAGTAGTCGTGGAAGGCAAACAATCGGGGGGACATATTTCGTCTAATAGTATTGAAAAAATAGAAGTCATCAATGAGGTCGAATTGGGCAAGGCGGCATGTTGTGATTTAGCCGGATGTTTCAATAATAATGCATCTGTGGAGCCGGCGACCACCAATATCGTCACCAATTCAAAAGAGTTGAGAATACTGGGATTAAGTGGTATTTACAACCAAATTCTATTAGATGGATTTCCTTTGATTCAGGGCATGTCATATACTTATGGTGTCAGTTCTGTTCCCGGGCCTTTCGTCAAGAATATTTTCGTAGCGAAAGGAACGACTTCCGTCCTTCAAGGAGCGGAAAGCATCAGCGGGCAAATCAATGTCATTATCAAGCAGCCCACGGATTCACCGGCACTCTATGTAAATGCGTTTATGAATACCTTTTGGGAAAAACAATTCAATGTATTCGCTGCTCAGGAAAAAGGAAAATTCGGCCATTGGATAGGTGGTCATGTGGTGCTTCCCGCAGGGACATTCGACAAAAATGAAGATGACTTCCTAGACTTACCACGCTTGACGCGAATGGAGTTATTGGACAAATGGAAATGGGGCAACGACAAAGAAAACGGATGGTTCAGCCGGGGAGGATTTCGATGGACGAATGAGGAAAGAGTCGGTGGACAAGAAAGCTTTGACGAGGATGCCGATTTGGGCTCAAGTACCGTTTATGGTCAATATGTCAAGTACAATCAATTCGATATATGGAATCGAACCTCTTATCGATTCAACGAATTTAATGCGACTGCTTTGATTTTGACCGGTCAACATCATGACCAAAATGCTTGGTATGGCGAAACCAATTACCAAGGACGCCAAGCATTGTTCAACGCTTCTTTACAACATGAATACTTTTATGGCGACCAAGGAAGTAATCTCCGGGCAGGGACGAGTTTCAAGTTTTTGGATTTGAATGAAGACATCGCTTTTTCCAATAACCCACTCAACAAAACTTTTGACGATAACTATCGTCTTAAAGAAATCATTCCGGGAGTATTTGCTGAAAACACGCTCTTTTTTGGGCAAGACAAATGGACTTGGATGATGGGACTGAGAGCCGACCATCTGAATAATTTCGGATGGAAAATTTCTCCTAGGACATTATTGAAATACACACCACAAGAAAAAACCGATATTCGTTTTTCAGCCGGATACGGATGGCACAACCCCAAAGTGTTTTCAGAACAAGCACGCGTCTTGTCCACACAAAGGGATATTCACTTTCACGGCCAGTTGAAACCGGATGAAGCTTGGAACTATGGAATCAACCTGACCCAAAAGTTCGAAGGGACTGATTTTTCAGGGACATTCACTACCGATTTTTATCGAACTCATTTTACCAATCATATCCAAGCGCACTATCATCGTACACACGATGCCATAGTGTTTGAAAACAACGAAGAACCGGCGACCGGCAACGGTTTCCAGACCGAAGTCACCATTGACTTGTGGGAATGGGTAACATTAAAAACGGCATACAATTTCCTGGATATACAACATACAGATTTGGAAGGGGAAAAAGGCACGATGGACTTCATTACCAAGCACAGGGTTCTAGGGTCGTTGTCCTTAGCACCCAAAGGGCAGGATTGGCATTTTGATGTATCTGCCCAATGGTATGGTAAAAAGAAATTGCCTGATACGGAATTTTATCCGGATGAATTCCAACAGGCGGAATATTCCAATCCTTATACGATGCTCAATGCGCAGTTCACTTACAAGTGGAAATCATTCGAATGGTACGTCGGCTGTGAAAATATCCTCAATTTTGTACAGGAAGATCCTATCATCTCAGCATCGAATCCATTTAATCCATATTTCGATACGTCCTTCGCCTGGGGGCCGACTAGAGGCACTGAAGGGTATATTGGCATACGCTATTCATTAAAAAAGAAAAAGAAGGAAAAAGAAATATTATAACTTTTTATGGAGTAATATCTGCAGCCCCCATTTTTCGTGTTGGTGCGTTCCGGTTATATCAAACCCATGTTTTAGATTTAATATCAGCATCAGTTTGAAATGATTGAAAGTCTTGGTGCTGATTTCAATATAACCCATATGTTTTACTTGTTCGTGTTGCATCCGCATGAGTGCGGATGCAACACCTTTTTTTCGAAAAGATGGTAATACACCACCTAGCCAACTATAATAAGTTTTATCGGATTTTGCATATCCGATTTTGAAGCCTATCGGCTTCGTATTGGAATAAGCAACTAGGGAAAGGATATCCGATTTGTCTCCCAATTTGTTTTTGAAATACGATTCACTGAAGGGTTCGTCAAATAATTCACCGTCTAATTCTAGGAATTCTTCTAATAATTTTCCGGAAGGAAATCCCGCGAAAGCGGAATAATAAATCGTATTTTCTTTTTGCATGAAATGTTTTTTTCGGGAACTAATACCCGTTCATTTTCCTTGTATTATCTAGGAACGATTCCATAACGGTTCCTGATAAAACAATATAAGTCATGTTGTAGATTATTCCATCCAATCCACGTTTTTGATTGCCCTTCCGGGCAATAATTACTAATTTGATTAAATGATAAAAAATGAAACCGCTAGTCAAAGCAGGCGAGGTGGGAAGGGTATCCGTGTTCCTGCCCGATGGAAGGAGAAAACTGCATGAAGCACTATATGCCTTCCTACAAGGACAACCCCCCAAATATGATTCAAGGGAAGTGAAAAGCCACTTGTCCACTTTGCTGGACTTACCTTATGAAAACGAAGAGGAACGTCGCCAATTTTACCGAATGTGGTTTTTGGTGGTCGGACATCCCGAGCTAATCGGTATTCCAGTAACGGAAGAATGGATAGGTATGATGTATTTGATACTTTCTTCGGAAAGGGGAGGAGTCATACATTTGGCTTCCCGTGCAAGATACCATGAAGGAGATTTCGAAACCGAAAATGACGCATTGGCTGATCTGATCAGAAAAATATTCCGAGCGTTCATCAAATCGGAATTTATCGCGGACATGAACCGATATCGGAAACTCCGACCGGAAACTTCGGCACTCCATCCGGAGTCCGAGTATGTATGGTCAATATTTCCTTTTTGGTTATATCGAAGGCATCATCATGTATACAGCTACTATTTCATGGATTCCAATTACCAATCCTTGGACTTCATTCCGTTTGACCAAGTATTGAAGTATACACCGGCCTTTTTATTGAGGTGCTTTGAAGCCGCTTGCGAAAACGAATCGGTGATGAAATACATCATCCATTTCGCAGAAGGAAAAAATATAAGGAAAGCCGATTTCCTTCGATTTCCATTGAACAAGAAAATGGCGCATCGATTCGGCGATTTCTATGCCGCTCCGGTCTTGGCTCATCGCTGGCGAATGTCAAAAGAAGAACCCTTGGCTATGGGGCCTTGTCAAAAGGTATCGGAAGACGAGGTGTTGTTATTCGCCTATGTGCATGCGTTCGTATCGGGCTTGGGAGGTGACCGTAAAATGGTGAACGAGTTTTATGGCAAATTCAGGAACTCCATCGAAGATGATTATGACTTTTGCCGTTCGGTCGTTCAGTTTTTTAGCCCATATTCAGAAACATATACAGCCTACGAACTGTCTCGTGTGCTGGGTTATGTGCAGCACCAACGGTTTGAGTCCGATTGTAAATATTCGCTGAAGGGTAGAAACATCCAATCCGTTCGACGAGCTTCGGACACCTACTATGAAGAGATGCGAAGAATGCAATTGATGGAGGATGAGAAGTTGTTGGACAAATCCTGGAAAGGAGATTCGTACGCCGCATTCGAAACCAAAGTGGAAAAGGAGAAATTCCGCATTGTCCAACTGAAAGAAGGACGGGATTTGGCAAACGAAAGCGCACAACTCGGACACTGTGTCAGCACCTACATCCGGAATTGCGTTTCAGGTAATTGTACCATCTGGTCCATGCAAATATGGGATAAGGAAACGGACAGTTGGCGTTCCAAAGTAACCCTTGAACTGGTGAGGGGAGAGATTGTACAAGCCAAAGGAAAGTACAATAGATTGCCCGAACCGTTGGAAGAAACCATCATCCATGATTGGGCAAAACGTGAGGAAATAAGGGTGGTGAGGTACTAAAAAATAAGGGGAAGCGAAAGCTTCCCCTTATTCATTGGTATGCATTTGTATTAGTATTTCAACTCGAATTCCACCCGCCGGTTCTTTTGTCGACCATCTGCGGTTTCGTTGGAATCAATGGGTTTTTCTTGACCGAATCCGTAGTAGAAAATCCTAGAAGATTCGATCCCTTTATTGACCAAGTAATCGTGGCAGGAACCTGCACGATCCTTGGAGATCTTTTTGTTGAGTTCGGCGCTTCCTTGGTTGTCGGTATGTCCTGAAATGCTCAACTTGTATGTCGGATATTTTTCTAAAATAGAATGGATTTTATCCAAAATGTTTTGTGATTCTGCTGTCAAATCAGCGCTTCCTGTTTTAAACTCTACATTTTGTACAGCGAATTCCAGTAACTCACGCTCTTCTTTTTCGAGCTTGATTTCGGGACAACCTCCATTGGCTTTATCTCCTTTCATGCCAGGACATTTGTCGTCTTTGTCGTATATGCCGTCGCCATCTTTGTCCGATGGGCAGCCATTATTGGCCGGTATACCAGCCAATCCGGGACATTTATCATCCTTGTCATAAACGCCGTCCTTGTCCTTGTCAGCCGGACAACCATTATCAGCCGCAGTACCTGCTAAGTCCGGACATTTGTCTTCCGCATCCGCTACACCATCGCCGTCCGCATCAGCCGGACAACCATCATTGTCAGCAGTACCCGCTAGTTCCGGGCATTTGTCCATGCCGTCTTCTACACCGTCTCCATCGGTATCTACGCCTGCAGGGCATCCGTTCAATTCTTCAGTGCCTTCCAATTCCGGACAACGGTCGAATTCATCATATACGCCATCGCCATCCGTGTCTTCCGGGCAACCATTGTGTTTTTGCAATCCTTTCAAATTGGGACATTTGTCCTCATCATCAAGGATACCGTCTTTATCTTGATCTCCGGGACATCCTTTATATAATTTGATTCCTTTCCTATCCGGGCAATTGTCTTCGATATTAGGGATACCGTCTTCATCGGTATCCGCCAATACTTGCAAACCGATTCCTTTGACGGCCGCTGTTTCGGCGACCATTTCACGCGGTTCACCATCGTTCAGTCGGACATTGTCCGAAACAAAAGCGAATTTGTAAAGTAAACATCCAAAAAATAAGATGACGACTAGGGCAATGAGGAAATCATTGCGTTCTTTCTTGGATTTGAATCCGAACAAAAAATCTGACATGGTAGTATAGTGAACTTGTTATATCACTTTTAGACGGGATATGTGTCCGGAGTAACCTTATTGGTAGAAAAAACACCAAAAAACTACTCCAAGTAATCGGAAATCCTACGAAAAACATCCACCCAGTTCACACGTTCCATTTGCAAACGTTTTTCCTCATCATTCAGAAGAACGATAATGAGTTGTTTGGCCGGGTCGATATACAAGTATTGTTTGAGCATACCCTCCGCCCAAAAATCACCGATGGATTCGGGGCCGAGATACCAATTGTAATTGTACCCGAATGAACTGCCTCCGGTCGTATCACGACGAATACTTTGTTCCATCCATTCCCGACTGATAATCTGTTTATCATTCCAATTGCCTTGGTTAAGGTACAATCTGCCGAAGCGGGCATAGTCTCTAGCGGTGGCACTAATGCAACAAAACGAACGGACTTGTCCGTCGCGGTCAACATCCCAAAAGGCATCGTGGTCGGTTCCGATTTCCCGCCATATTTTTTCTTCGAGATATTGGGCAGGGGATTTTCCCGTTGCTTTTTGCAAAATGAGCCCTAGAAGCTGGCTGTTCATATTGATATAATCAAGAAAGACACCGGGGGGATAATCAAATGAAATTCGATTGACCCCCTTGTTGATATTTCCATAATATATATGTGCATCCCCCGTGAGTTTATCCTTGAATCCCGATGTTTGATTAAGCAGGTGTTCTATGGTTAAAGTTTCGGATTCGGGATGATTTGCCAAGGCGGGGAAGTAGTTGACAACCTTCTCATCGACTCCTTTGATATGACCTTCGTCAATGGCGATACCAATAAGTGCCGACATGAATGATTTCGCCAAGGAAAAAGAAGGTTCCAAGGAAGAAGTACTGGCTCCGTCAAAATATTTTTCTAATAAAATACTGTCATGTTGTATGATTAGTAAAGCCCTCACCGCATGATTTGCGGCGATGTCTTCCACCGAATTTCTCCTAGGCATGGAATTGGATTTGTCCATCACCTTAAAATGCCCGGAATAGTCTTTTTTTGAAGGAATGAATAGGAAAGGGGAGGTCGATTTTTCAACGGTCGCTTTCGTTCGTTTTTGCGAATCATTATGGTTGGGTCTGCCTTTCAACAAAGCATTCGGCGGAAAACAAGAAACCCCGGAGAGGATGAAAAGGAAGACGAAAAAAAGTAAGGGTTTATTTTTCATGATTGAAATATTCAAGTATGCCTTTTTGGTAGGCATCGACCACTAATTTTACACGGCTGCTTGTTCTAACACGACCCTCTTTGTAGTTGTTCAAATTTAATATGACGGCTTCATTGATATTGTCTTGTATCAGGCTTTCGCCAAAACAAATCACTCCTTTGACGGCTCTCGTTAAGAATAAGTTTCTACAATAAACGCCCGGTTCGTCACCATATACGCTATTGCGGAATTGATAAGGGTTGTCATTTGAATTTGTAATGATGGGGACGCCTGTAATTCGCTTATGACTTTTTATAATTTGATTCGAAAAACGAATGGAGTTGGTCAAATCTTCCGTTAACAGCAATCTCAAAAAATGAAACCTCGCTTCCTTGGAGTTCAATTCTCCTTTCATGAATCCTCCGCCTGTGAATGCCATGCAGTAATTGACCGCAACGGGACTGAAATAACCATCCTTGCCAATTCGCTTTCCACTAGCATTGTAGTGGATGTTAATGGTCAAATCCGGATTGAAACCGTTGATGATTTCCGCCCGTTTCCTCAAGTCTTTGTTGTTCATATATTTGAATCGCTCTTTAGCTGTCGCTTTATTGAGATAATGATTCATTTTTTCTTGGGTGATTTTTCCCGACTTCACATCCTTTTCCAATTCGGATTTGAATTTTTTCCGCATCCATTTTTTATAGGTCATTCCTAGGACGCTTTTCCCCTTTTTCCGAGTTATTAAAACGATGGCACCTTGTTTTTCCAATCGCTTTTTGAGAATTCTAGCGGTTTCATGGGCGATATCACTTTCGTAAAATTCGATGTCCTTTTTGGTACCGACATCCTTGGCCTTTATTTTCATAAATTTCCGTTCATAAACCGCTACGTCGAACTTGTTGGCAAAGTGTCCGGGGTCTAGGACGATCCGAGCCCCTTTTAATGATTTTTGTAAACGTTTTTCAGGAATCGAAGTCGGAACATCTCCTGCTTTATATTTTTTAAGACCTTCCGGTGAATGGAAGAGCCCGGACGTTCCCATGCGTTCCAGTTCCTTCCACGTTTTTGAAAACTCGGGGCGATTATCGCTTTTATCTTTTGCTGATGCAAATATGGAAATACCGGATTCGTCCAAACGGATTTGTTGCATCAGAATACTATCCCTAACGAGGTAATGTATATTTTTGAATGCTCGATCCCTTAGGGTTGATTGTGCGGAGGCGGCCGAAAATGAACAAAAGAAAACAAGCGCAGGAAAAAAGATTATATTTAGGAATTGCCTCATCAAGAAACCATTTTAGAGTTTTGACGTCCAAAGGTAAAACACCTCGTGACATGTTCCATAATTTCTATTCTCAATCAAAATAAACACACATGAAACATTTATTAACATTCGTTTTCATTTTTACTTGTTTTTCTCTCCAACTATTCGGGCAGGATGAAGAAACCAAAGAACCCCGGGCGGAAGAAACGTATTATCACATGAAAGGAAGTCATTCTTTTAATTTGGGCGTCGGATTTCCGAACTTGGCCAATACCGCTTTTCAAATCGGGGAAGCGCTTGGGTTTGAAAACGAAGGTTCCGCATCACCCGTATTCACCATGAAATATGAATATGGCCTTACCGATGAATTAGGAATCGGGATGCACCTAGGATATTACACGGCCAAAACTCCTACAACAGAAGCCATTACAGAAATTATTGAAACCAGTGAAATCGTTGATGTGATCGGTGATGTCGGATGTGAACTGGGTATACCGATTCCCGGATTGGAATGCGATACCGTTTTTGCCACTGAATCCGTGACAACCGGATCGACATATCAAAGGGTGAATGCCACGACGCTAGCCGGTCGGTTTGCGTACCATAGAGGTAATTTCCTAGGGATCGAAAAGCTGGACATGTATGGGAGTATCATTTTGGGATACAGCTTTATACGTCGCAAAACGATTGGTGATGCCGATGCTGATTTCGAACGTTTTAAAGCGCCGACTTTCGTTTATTATACCAGTGCGGGCGGGCGTTATTTCTTTACACCGGCTTTAGCGGCTTACGCCGAAATAGGTTATGGCAGTCTGACCGTAGCAAATGTAGGACTCACATACCGGATCATTCCTAAATCGAAGAAATAATTTGTAAGACCTGTAACTATTTCAATAGTTTTTTGTCATAATACCGAGGAGAGTTTATTTCCTCGGTATTATTTTTTATCAATTTAAAACCATCTGTCGTAATGTTAGATCAGTTGAAAGGTTTCGCCCTAGACAAAATTAAAGAGCAATTCGCTCCCAACTCTTTGAATGAAGAGCAAACACAACAAGCTTCCGAAGAAGGAACAAATGCATTCATGTCCATGATTCAAGAACAACTTAGCGGTGGCAAGTTGGATGTGGTTCAAGGACTTTTTTCCAATGGCGCTCAAAGCGATAATCCATTAGTAGGAGGATTGAAAGACAAGTTGGTCGGTATCCTTCAAAACAAAGGATTGAACGCACAAGAAGCACAGCAAAATGCTGAATCAGCTGTTCCGGGCATCATCAACAGTTTGAAAGACCGTTTCCAGTCTCCGTCTGAAGAAGACAAAGATTTTGATTTGGGTAGTTTGACTCAGTTGATTCCCGGTGACGCCGGCGATATGATCAATAAAATCGGAGGTTTCTTTGGTAAGTAATTCCAAGGATAGT
>JAHDCE010000429.1 GCA_020630045.1 Saprospiraceae bacterium
AAAAGAAAAATCAAGATTTGGAACTATTTGGAGGTAGGTGGCATTTTATATGTGTTTTCAGGGAGCCAAAGGGCTTCTTCCTACCAATAGAGAAACCTTATTTTTCGAGGGTAAGGTTTCCCCATACTAATTAAAGCCTCGAACTTGATTTCATTCGGTTGGACAATTCTTGTACCGGATTAATGCTAGGCACTGTGTGACTTTGCAATTAAAGTTTCATAGCACTGAAAATTATTCATGCCATTTCAGCATTAACCAAAATCGTACAAGAATGAAAAACAAGAATGACCGTCAAGGATTTGATATTGTAGTTGAGCAATACTACACCAAAGTTTATGGGGTTGTATCCCAAAAATTAGCCAATTTCCCACATGAAGTGGATGAAGTTGTGGACTTCATTTTTTCTGAAATATGGGAAAAAGGAAAATATCGCCTGCCAGCCAATCGATTGGATGGGTGGATTTGGAGTTTCGTTGATACCCAAAGCACTTGGGTGAAGGAAGAAAAGCCCAAATTTTCAGAAGAAGAATACAATGCTTATTTCGACAAGTTCTTCGGTAGAATACATTCGTTTCTTTGTAGTATGACCCACGATGCTGATAAGGCGAAAGCTCTTGCATTTGAAGTTTTTGAACGATTGTATTATCGGTTTAGCGATAGTGTTCGATCCGATGATAAGATTAGAAATTGGTTGTACACCACAGCAAAAAACAGGTATATCGATGACTATCGAAAAAAAGACAAAACCCGATTGGACGAATCCGATCAAATCCAAAATGGGAGTACAAATGATGGATGGAAGGAGATTTCAGTTGATGAAACTCAAAGAGTGGAGAGTTTATTTATTTGTCCTGATAAGATGCTTGGCAGTAGCGGTGTAGAGAAAATGTTGTTGTTGATGAACGAAGGGAGAATGAAAGATATCCGATTATTGATAGCCGGTCTCAAGTTGATGAGAAAAAATGAAATCCATCAAAAATTGGAAGCCTATATTTTGTGGTCGAATCAATTAGGGCCTTTGACAACGGATGTTGAAGAAATCAAGGAAATTTTGGGCAGCCTCACATTATTAGACTTCTACTTGAGTGTCGGTGATAAGAAGAAGGATACGGGTTTGAACAAGATATTCAAGATTTCGAAGCTGGCAATTCATTACCAAGAGGCACTTATCCGATACTTTTCATCCGGTGATAGTATTGGATCAATATTAAGATCATTTCCTGTGATTGATGAAGGATTATTGCGAGAAGTCTTGGCAAAAGCCCCGGAAGGAATGGAAAAGACAGTTTCACGCAAGTGGTCGGAAGAAATTGCTAAAGGATTGAAATTAAGTATCAAGGCCGCCATAATTGAACATTATGAAAGCGGAGCATCAATACCAAATGCTGCCAAGAGTCATGGATTGACGGAGAATTCATTGGATCTTGCTATCAAGGCATGGTCGCGACCACTTTGCGATTTGTTAATGGAAAGGGAAGCATTAATTGATTTGCTGGTATTGAGGTCGGAGAATGCAAAAGTCTCAGAAATCCAAAGGGAGCTAAATGTCGAAAACCCCCAGAGGGTAGCCGGTTGGATTGAAAATTTAGATGCCCTGATTAAAATGAATAGAAATGATGATTATGCACGCTAATAATGACAAAGAAATAAACAAGAAATCCATCACGGATGAAATGCTAATAGATTATCTGTACAAGACTTCATCTTGTACAGATAGGGTTCAAATCGAACAAAAAATCAAAGAAGATCCCTATTTAAAATTAGCGATTGAAGGTTTGCAGATGCAAAAAGATAATCTCGGTAATCCAACCAAGAAAGACTTTAGTTTGTTTCTGGAACAACAAAAACAAGAAACCAAGAAACGGCTGTTTAAAAAATTGAATATTTTAGAAAATTTGCCTGAGCAAGATTCCTTGTAACAGGATTAGGATTACTCCTTAAACTTCACGAACTCCGTAGCATGGTTTTTGATATACCGGTTCATAATATCATAAAACTCATCTTGATTGCCGATATATTCCTCGCCGAACTGCGAGTTGTAGCCACTGATTTTTTCGATTCGCTCCGAATCTACAGAAGCTTTTTCACGCTTCGCTTTTTCGATCGAGGCCATACGTAGTAATTTTCCGAAATCATCCAATCCCATACTTTCAAAAGTAGTGATTGCCTCCTGCATTTTACCACCCAGTGGAGAATCGAAAGTCGCCACGATTCCATCCTGGGTAATGACATCATCAAATTTTCTGAAATAGTACAACGCCTTTTGACCTTCAGTTAAATGCGGAAGGATAAACTGGTCGTCTTGGTCGTCCCGGTCAAATATCGCACTGTAAATCGGACGGATCATCACACGCTCCAGTTCGGCTCCATCCAAGGCATCGAATTCCGCCTTGGTGATTTCAGCTCGAAAATCCTGTTTGCCGAATCTAGCCCCTCCGTTTAAATATTCATCGACAACCTGTTGAGGATTGATAGTGTCGATAACCGGTCCTCCGGTGTCGGGCAGTTGGGTGACGATACCCTCGTTAACCGTGGACGGGTCGCTGACACAAGCACCGATAACTAAGGTGATAGCTGTCAAGAATAATATGGCTCCCTTTATTCGTTTCATGGCTTTTTGACACGTTTCAAATCCAAAAGATTCAGCGCGTTTTTACTGATTCCCGATACTCCATTGCGGGTAAAAACGGCTGTCTCATCGTAAAATAAGAAAATTACGGGAGCTTCTTCAATAAGTATCTGTTCCATTTGATGATACAACGCCATACGTTGCTCATTATTATTTTCAACCAATGCCTGCTCGTAAAGTTCATTAAAGGTCGAATTGTTGAAACGGGTATAGTTGGGAGGAGCAGGATTGCCTCCATAAAATACGGTCAAAAAACTTTCACCATCCGGATAATCCGCAATCCAGGAAGCACGGAAAAAGTTTACATTACCCTTCGACATCATTTCACGCAAAGTCGCGGATTCGACGGATTCAATACTCACGTCCACACCCAAGTCTTTCCACTGTCGTGAAATGAAAGTGCATAAGTCCAAATAGCCCTTGGTCGTCATCAACTTGATACCCGGTAAGCCTTTGCCATTTTCAAAACCGGCTTCCTTGAGTAAGGCTTTCGCTTTTTCAGGATCATATGAATATCCCGGTGCTTTTTTACTATCATAAGAGGGTAGCCCCCTAGGAGTAAAACCCGAATCGGCAGCCTTTCCGACATTGTTTCTCAATTGTTTCAACATCAAATCACGATCAATGCCATAATTCAAAGCCTGCCGGACCAACTTGTTTTTGAGTGGATTGTCTTCCTTCGTTAAGTTGACTCCTAGGTATTCGGAGTTGAGAAAAGGCGTTTTCACCAACTGGATTTCATTTTGGATTTCAGGGCGGATTTCTCCCTCCTTGGTCAATAGTTCATCCGCATAACTCGATTCCAAACCCGACATATAATCCAAATTGCCCTTCTTGAATTCCAGGTAGGCCGTTTTTCGATCTCCGATGAATTGTACCTTTACGCCATCCAAATAGGGGAGAGAAGCACCCGAAGCATCTTTCTCAAAATAATTGTCATTTTTTTCCAAAAATAACGCTTGGTTTTCCAACCATTTCTTGAACACGAATGGCCCCGTTCCAACCGGATTTTTCCGAAAATCCGTACCGAATTTCTCAACAACTTCCCTAGGGACCACAGAACAGTATTGCATGGTTAAAATGCCCATAATCGGATGGAAAGCCTCCTTAAGATTCAAAACGAATGTCGTATCATTCGGTGCTTCGAAGGGTTGTTCTTCAGATACACGCCCTTTAAATATCCAAGCGCCCGGTGATCCCAGGTTTTCATCCAATATCCTGCCAAAGCTATATACAAAATCAGATGCTACCACTTTTCTACCTTTCCCTTCCGGGAAATTTGGATGGTCATGAAAATGTACGTCTTCACGAATATGGAAAGTCAAAGTTTTTCCATCGTCACTAACCGTCCATCTGTCAGAAATCGAGGGCCGTATATTCAACCCTTCATCCAATTCGACCAATCCGTTATACAGATGGTGAATCGCCCAAGTATTATTTTGACTCCTGGCAAATGCCGGATCCAATGAAGAGATAGAATTGGGTTGGTTGTATTTGAAAATAGCCTTTTGGGGGGAGGTTCCCGATCCGCCGCCGCCATTTTCTGTATCGCTCCCACAAGAAATCAAACCCACTGAAATCAAAATGGAAAACGAAAGGAGGAAAAATTTATTCATTATTACTTTCTAATATAA
>JAHDCE010000430.1:0-1688 GCA_020630045.1 Saprospiraceae bacterium
TATTCCGGAAGGACATCCTGATCATGGTAAAAAAGTGTATGCTTACTACTTTTGGATGTTTCCGAATTTGATGTTTAATATTTATCCCTGGGGCCTCTCCCTAAACGTAGTAGAACCCACGTCACACAATACCACCCTCGTCCGTTTCCGTACTTACATGTTCCCCGATGCGGAGCAAAGTTTCGAAGATTCACCGCTCGACCAGACGGAGATGGAGGATGAATGGGTTGTAGAACGTGTACAGCGAGGCATTCAATCTCGCTTTTACAAGCGGGGGCGGTTTTCTCCTAGTATGGAGCAAGGAGTGCATCATTTTCATCGGTTGGTGCAGGGGTTTATGGAGCAACACTAAAACGACTCCGCCACCTTAAAATAATAATTGATCTTTTCGTTCCCCGCGCCAAAATCCAATCTCAGGTTCAGGTTTTCTTTCTTATCGATGACGAAGCGGACGCCCAATCCCACGGAGGGGCGAATTGTCTTGAAAGCGAATTGGTCAATTGATGGAGCTACGCTCCCCATTCCCGCAAAAGCGACAGCACCCCACCTAGGAGACAACCGTTGTCGCCATTCCACTTGAGTGGCGATGAGATGACGGTCGGTGTATCTGCCGGAAAAATGACCACGCATGATTTGGTGCCCGCCCAATCTTCCCAATTCTAATAAAGGAACATCTCCATAACTGAATTGAGAAATAAAATGTAGCCCGAGAATACTGGACGGTTTTTTCAAGGGTTGCCAAAAATAGCGGACATCCAAGCGAGTCAGTTGGAAGTTCTGTGTTCCTCCCAAGTAACTGCCATAGAATCCGTGGGTAAGGCTGGCAAACATGCCTTCCGTTGCATTGAGGATATTATCTCTGCTATCGTAAATGATAGCCAGTTGTAGTCCGGACGAGGTGAAGCCTTTGGCACCGGAGCGATCGGAAGCATCCAAAATTCCACCGGGTTCGACATCTACGCGAGTGACGTGATTGAAACGGATGCCTCCACCGAAAAACAAGTATTTCGTAAAGAGATTTCTAAGTAAAATGGGTTCGATGAGTACTTGACTATAATCGAATCTTTCTTCATTGGATTTCGGTGTATCCGGCCCTACGTCAAAGTAAAGACTCGGAAAGGATTGAACCCGGATATTACCGGTCAACATGTATTTTTCTTGTGGGGTGAATACTTCGAATCCTGAAAAAAAGAGATACTTGTTTTGAATGGTATATTGAACGGTCAAAGGCATATTAGACGTCCGTGTTTCAGAGCCGGAACCCCTCATCTTGAATAGGGTTTTGACACCTACTCCTATACCCAAGCTGGTTTCCGGTGTATAAGTAACTACAGGTGTGAAAATGATTTTAGCTGGATAAAGACTACTGTCCCTTTCCACCGCTCGTTTGTTGGGGTGAACGGTGAGGAACTCTAGTACCCTGTCAATGCCTTGGGCGGATAGCTCCTGACTAAAAAAGACAAACAGGAGAAAAAGGGGAATTCGGTAATGGGACATGGAATCGTTTTGTTTGTATACGAATTAAACGCCTTTTCTTGACAGATGGATGACCTTGAAGTGATTTTTCTTTGGCTGGTTGCCAAAATAACGATTCGTCGTCTAAACAAAAAAATCCGTGATAGCACATTTACAAATACACCATTTTCAGTATTTCAAAAAGGATCTATAAAGAATCCCAACAAAGCCCC
>JAHDCE010000430.1:1698-4255 GCA_020630045.1 Saprospiraceae bacterium
ACAAGGCTTTGTTGATGAATAAGTACCTGGACAAAAAATACCCCCGAAAAGCATATTCCCTGATTATTTATGGCTGGGTACTTACGATTCCAAAGTAGATTATTCCTCTAGATAAACTGAAAACCTACCTGTGAGATGTATGGTTTCTCCGGTTCCTTCTTCAAAGAAATCACCTGTTGAAGCCTCGTATGTAAGAACTGGAGTGATGATGTCGAATTCACCGGTAAGTTTACCGGTTGTTTCGTCATAAGAGGTGATGGTGAGGGATTCTTCACCACAAGGTTCTGGGTCGAAACTACATTGACCTCCTCTGATGATATTGCTTAGGGAAGGATAAAATTCTTCATACATGAATGTGTAGTTATAGTCTTGAGGGGATAGCAAGCCGATTTTGATAGGGCTGGGAAATTTGAATCTAAATAGATGAAAAGGAAAATTGTCGCCTGAAATATAATAATTGTCATGGCCTAATCCTCCCCGTGCTAGCATAAGTGTCGATAATCCGGAGGCTTCATGTTCAACGTGAATGAAATTCTCTTCGATATTTTCGCAGACGGTGAAAGATCCTAAATGCACCGGTTCTATTGTTGGTTCAATGGCTATTCTTGGCGAGACGGGAGTATTTGAATAATCGAATATTTGGACTTCGTAGCTGGAGATATTCGGTGGTGCCAAAAACTGATGGAATTCATGGGTGCCGCTATTGGGGATGGAAATAATTTTAACGAAATCACCATCTTTGAATATTTGGAGTGAAGCGGAACTTGATATACTGTCCTCATGACAAAAATCAATATCGAATGAAATGGGCTTGGTTACTGAAGTAATGAGAGATTGTTCTTCTTCTCCTAAGATAATATTTATAGTCGCGGGTGAAGAGAATGGACCGATTGTAGAACTGTATATAATCGTCTCTCCTGTACCATTTAATTCAATTATTTCGAGTAATAATTCCTCATTTGAGGGTATCATTCCCTTGAAATTTCCTTCTGAATCGGTCGTTCCATAACTTGAAGCACCCATAGTCATGGTTAGGCGTATGGTCAAATTCGGTATAGGAGTCCCGTCTTCCTGACTCACGTATCCTGTTAAAGATGTGACCGGAAAAGGGGCGTCGCAATTCCAAAAGGAAAAATGAGAAACTTTTCCGTGATAGTAGTTTCCTACAAGGAGGGCTTCGCCTTCTTCTTCCCAAATCCCGTTAGATTCGTTGAGGTGCCATAGCGGAATACGCAATGGAACATTGTTTTCCATCATCTTCTCGGGAACCTTGACTTTAATGTTCGCATGGCTACCCGGAGCGAGGTTCACTTTTTCATTGGTTCCTTCTTTTTGTAATTCAACTGCAATCATTCCGTATGAAGCAAGGGATACGAAACTTTGCTCTGAATCCAATCCGACAAAGTCACCGGGTACTGTCCCCGAATGCATAGGATTGGTCGGGTCTATATAAGCGGCCTTTATTGAAATAGGAGAGGAGACCGATGCTCCGGATTCGTCTACGAATTCGGAAGTTGAAAAGTCTATGGAAAACTCAGGTGTTTCGACAAGTCCACCGTTTCCTATAATATTATTACTTGAAAAGGTAGGGGGTAAAGAGGTGATTTCCACAAAATACGTTTTGCCGGCTTCAGGGTATATTTTTTGGAATGCCGGCATCAAATCATGGTGTGTTCCCGGCGTGTATGAAATAACCGCTCCACTTTTTTTTACTTTTACTTTTGTAAAACTAAAGTGTCCGTCGTAGGTGGTTCTTGCTTCGTAGTCTCCTAGGTTAATTTGTGCGTAACCTAAGTTAAGGACATGAGGCCCATCTATTATGATTGCCTTCCCGACAACCGTCACCTCCACTAATTCATCATCTTCGAATAAATTTGAATTCAAATTGATATTGTCTTCTCTACATCCGATTACTAATATTGAAATAAGAATTAGGAAAGTGACGGCTTTGAAACTAAATTGGTTCATTTTGTATTTTTATGAGAGATTTTTGAAATTGAAATCAGGAGTATTGTTTTGGAAAAGAGACGGGGGAATGCAATATCAATGGCGTATAATCAATATAAACACGCCCCCGTTCTCAAAAACAACCTTCCATTCATTCATTAATATTTTGTTTGAAATAGGGTGTTGAATCCCGTTCCAAGAGTATTTTCTTGAATAAATATTTATGTTGATATACCAATAACCACTACGTATGGTTATTGTAATAAAAAAGTCCAAATTAAGAATGGGTCGTCTGAATTAGACGGTTTCCTAAATGAATGATTTAGGAAAAAAGAATGGCAGTTGTTGGTATTGTTTCGTTTTTAAATTGGTTTTGAAATTAAATGGTATTCAATCAATAGTTTGAATGGAATATCTATCCTTTTGAATAAGGATTGTGATATTGAGGTAGGTGATTTTCGACAAGTTATATGTAAAACTGAATAGGGGCTTTATTCGCTGCCATCGTATTAAATTTTTTTTAAAAAATATAACATCTGTTAGATGTTGTCACGGAAAATTGAGTATAGCCAAACCGTTATTTTAGAAATCCACTTCGTTATTCCCCTTA
>JAHDCE010000431.1 GCA_020630045.1 Saprospiraceae bacterium
TGTTTTTTATAGGAGTCGGCATTTCCATTTATGGATTGATTTACTTCCTAATTCACGATGTTTACATTCATCGGCGATTCAGTTGGTTTAAAAAGCTAGACAACAAATACTCAAGGGCCATACTTCGAGCACATGGAGCACATCATGCCGGACAAGAGAAGGAAGGCGGCGAGTCCTTCGGACTACTTGCCGTGCATCCTAAATTTTTTAAAAAAAGAAGAAGTTGGAAAAAGGAATTGGACAATAATAAAATATACACCAACTAGTCGCCCCTCAGTACAAACACAAACAAAGCCCCATTTTGCCAAATAATTGACAAAATAAACGTCACATTTTTAACACCTTTTCCTGCATTTGGATTTTATTACCCTTACATTTGTGGCAACTACCCTGTATTTCCTAGTACCAATACATGAAATACCAATCTTAATTCGGTAATAACCGACAAATTGTAAACCAAACGGCTCCTTTCCATTCTAGGAAGGGAGCCGTTTTTTTATTAAAAACAATCCTTGAAATCAAGGAAAAAACATGTCTTATTCCACTACGATACGTTTGGAGAAACCTCCTTGCCCTGTAACCAATTCCAAGATATAAATACCGGTAGGCATTCCTCGCAAAGACAATTCTAGAACATCTTTACCGATCATTGATTCGTTCTTTACCCTTCTACCTATCGCATCATAAAGCCTGACTTCAGAAACGGAAACATCACTATCACCCAACTCTATCACAACGAAGTCATTCGCAGGATTGGGATAAACCTTGGCTATTCCTGCATCATTCAGTTCGTCTATAGAAATGGACGTATCGAAAATCACATCTATAGAAACTCGATCGGCCGGACATTCTAATCCATCTGTTTCGACTTTCCAATCGTAGAAGTAGTAATAAAATTCTTCTCCATAGTTAGAGTCATAAATATTTAAAACATCAGGAATAAGGTACGGGTAAGACACACCGGCGTCAGAACGCTTCAATTGTGGACTTGTCGTTCCGAAGTTGGATTCATTTACTGATGTTTCAGTAGTCATCGAATAGCCATTTCCGGGAGGAATCACTACATCAAGCTCGATGACTTGTTCCGTTTGATTGACATCTACAAGCTTTGAAGCGAAAACTCCGCCACCGGGAGCAATGATTTGTATGTTTCTTTCGCCAAAGAACTCAGTGAAAACCGTCACGGATTTTAACGTGAATTCTTCTAGGACATCAAAATAAAGGATACCGTTATATTGATTTCCGCTATAATCATTTCCTTGGTGTTCCAATGAACCACCATTCAATAATTCACCTAAAAACGATGAACGGTTTTCTATCCAATATGTCGCCCCTTCGCTTAAGATAGGCGTAGTATATGTAGGTCCGGTTTCCAATAATGCTCCACCGGTTTCCATATCATACCAATGTAAGTTATCGCCTGTTGCCGTCAATGTTACGGCTTGGGGTGAACCAATCGTTTGGTTGGGGCCGGGTGTCGCCAAATCTGCCGTAAAGACTTCCACTTCAATGCTCTCGGATGTTAAGATCGTACCTGAACAAGCCCCCGGCACCGATACACTAAATGTACCGGACTCGGTAACTACGATACTCTGCCCGGAATCCCCGGACGACCAATCATAGGCATCCGATGTCGTAGCTGTTAGCGTAACACTCTCACCATTACAAAATCGAATACTGTTGTCAGCCGTAATTTCGGGAGCGACCTCTTCTGTTTCCGTTATTGCAATTGAAGCGAATCCGGGACATCCTGAATCATCCGTAATCGTCAATCCATATATACCGCCTGTATTGACAGAAATACTCTGAGATGTTTCTCCTGATGACCACACATAACTATATCCTGAAGGAGCTGCCAATGTCACGTTTTCACCCGGGCACAAATCAGTATCTCCATCAGGAGTGATATTTGCCGTTATCGAGCAATTTAATTCCACATAACTCAATAGCAAATCAACAGGCGGATTCTCTTTGACTTCACGAATTCCGGAAGGCCATAAAATCACAAGAGAGTCAACAGCCGTTTCCAAGCCAATACCAAAGTGTTGATTGAATGAATTGACGATACCATAACTTTCCCCTGCACGAACTTCACGGATCTGTTTACCCCAAGCACCATACAACTCTACCTTAGCTCCAATGGCATCATTATTAGAAATCGTCCCGGTAAGATTGACCGTTACAAAATGATTGCCCGAATTGGCTTTATTGATCCAAAGTGCATCATCTATACTAGAAGGGCTTGTAAAAACATTGGCATATCCACCATACACATCAAGGAATCCATCACTATTTAAATCACCGACAGCAAAAGATTCCATTGCGTTGTCATCAAACATATCAGGCAACTCAGTAAATGTACCGTCCCCATTATTATGAAAAACTTGTCCTTCACTTCCTGCGACCAGAATATCTACGAACCCATCATTATCAAAATCCTCCATTAGCCCCTGTATCGGGAATCCGGCAACATTAAGTCCGCTTGCGACCGTGATGTCTACAAATACCCCCCCATCATTTCTCAATAATTGAGAAGGAACGTCATGATTGGTGATGAAGCAATCCCAATCCCCATCATTGTCGATATCGGCAAAATCCGCTGTCCAAGACTGTGCACCATTATCTAAATTGTATAGACTTCCTTTTTCTTCAAAATTGCCGAAACCATCATTCTCATACAAAACATTAATTCTCCTTGGGTCCGACGGGTCATTCACTCCTTGTCGGCACTTAGCGATATATAAATCCAAGTCGCCGTCATAATCGACGTCGCACCAAACACTACCATAATTACCGGAATTGATTTCGCTACCGGAACCGATGGACATGTCAATCCAATCATCCGCTGTAACATATTGTCCGGTACCATCATTGCCCCATATCCGACTTTCAGCATCATCGTGGCAAGCGAATATGTCAACCCAGCCATCATTATTGATATCGGCGAAATTTGATCCTTGGATAAAAAGGTTATCATCAGGAAGTGACCCTGTGGTAAATGCACTTCCGTCACTGTTGGCACGAGCCGTTTTTATACCATCATAGGCCCCTCCCGCAAAAACATCAGAAATCCCATTGTTGTCCATATCACCTACACACATACTCCACTGGCTAGAACCGGCTAAATTTCCGACATCCACCCTAGTAAAAGAACCATCCAATTGTTGATATTCTATATATAAATAGGTGCCTTCATCCATGTGGGCGATATCATCCAAGCCATCGCCGTTGATATCAGTGACCGCAATGGCCACACCACTATGAAACCCCTGCATTCCAAGGGTCACTGTTTCATTTGAGAATGAAACCTGGGCTTGGGAAAACACTGTAAAGATTGTAATACAGAGAAAGAGTACAATGATTTTTTTCATTGTTGTAGATTTTACTTCAGTTAATAAGTTCTTGTTGATATTCAAGGGAATCCCGAAGATAACACCAATTTTTCAATCCCTTACTTATTGAAATAAAAGCAGGTGGTTTTGCCGTTGGGCTTACAAAACCATCTTATTCCTAAGATGTGGATGACGTACCTTTTGCCTCTAAACTTCCTTGGTGTTGTTTTTCCAACTGTTTGCCCAGAGCGGCAATGACCTCCTTCACTTGTCGGATATGGGTTTTCCGAACATTGAATAATTTATATGCCAAGGCATAAATCCTATTTTTGGGAAGTATATCTATTTCAAACGAAACGTGAGTACAACTATCACCTTCGGTAAAAGTCCAAACCCCCGTTCCGGTATGCATCCCTTCATAGTAATGGATGATGATCTCCCTTCCGGGAGAATAGGAGTGTAATTTCCAACCCACCTTTATAAAAGGATAGGGTTTTATCGAAACTTTACTATTGACGAAACCTTCTTTCCATTTTATACAATCAACCGGTAAACCCTGTGGCCACCACTCATGGAAGCTTTGAAACCGAAGCATGATATCATAGGCGTCATCCGAGTCTCCGGATACGGTATCATCAACAGTCACTTGTATTCGCTCCATATAGGCATGATTAGATTCTGTTATTCTAAGTTAACAAAAAAAATTGAACAAAGACAACCTCCTTGGTTTTGTCGAGATTCTACTTGGAATTATAGAACAAACCTGAATCTTAAAAAAAAGTTAAGAATCTTTGAAATATCAATTCACATTGATTACAAAATAAACATTATTAATTCATTTTCAATAAAATAGAACATCATGAATATCATAATCATCGTAAGCGTATTGGCTTCCATCTTTGCTTTTAGAGTTATTGCCTG
>JAHDCE010000432.1 GCA_020630045.1 Saprospiraceae bacterium
AAAGTCGATCAGGTATGGGTGCTGCGACCGATAATGGAAATCCAAATATCGCTGGTCGAAGTCCATCGACATGGCAAAATCTAACAAGGATTCCGTGCTGAGAAGGACATTTTCCAATTTGATTTTTTGCTGTTTTTCTTCTACGGCTTCGTCCTCGTCGATTTCGCCGTCCATCATCTTTCCGAAGTAATATGAAGGTGGCATCTGGTGCTCATCTCCGGCGATAATTTTCTGTTTTCCTTTGAGAATGGACGGAAGTGTTTCTTCCACTTTCAGCTGGGACGCCTCATCGAAAAGGACGATATCGAAGCGCTCGTCTTCGCCCCTGAACAAGGTACTCACCGCATCGGGAGTCGATAAGATGACGGGAAAGAATGAAGAAAACAGTTCGAAATCGAATTTGACGATTTCACGCAAGGAGTTTCGTTTGTAGTGACGGCTACTACGTTTGTTGTAAAGGTTTTTGACCTTTAATTCGTTTTTGGAATTGAAGTCCACTACAGTATTGACCTGTTCAACATTCCATAGTTTCTTGATGTATTCCAATTGATTGTCATCAATTTTATCCAAGGATTCTCCTAGACGGGAAATCTCGGAATCGGAGGTGGGTAAACCATTGTCGGCGGAGCGCAACAACAAACGATTGAGGTAATAAGCGGAGAATGAGCGAAGCCAATCCGAACGTCCTTTGAGGCTATTGACCACACGCTTTTCCGTATCATTTAATTTGAAATAATAATTGACCCAGTTGTACTCATTGACGAAATTGGAATTGTCGGACATGAATCCTTCATATTTACCAAGCACCTCGCCGATTTTATCATATTGCCCGGTCAGAGCAACCGATTCCCAAGCAGATGTATCCGTCCAGTCTCCTTGCTTGAAGTCCCTCACCAAGTCTTGGATATGCAATTCGATCGCTTGGTATTCCGACAAGGATTTAGAGTCAATGGGAGAAGGTTTGACGCCCATTTCTTTCCATTCTTCGTCTTGGATGGACGCCCACTTCCGTTCCCATTCTTCCACGTGCAATTTGAGGACGCCCGTTTCGGAATGGATGACTTTCACATCATGACTCAGCTCCAGCTGATAAGGCATCCATCGATGGGATTTGTAATCTTGAATCAAGGAATCATATATCGCCCAATATTCTTCTTGTTCTTTGAGAACGCGGAATTTTTCTTTGGAAAATACGGACAAGAGCGTGTACTTGACCTGTCCGGTTTTATCCGTATTGTAGAAATCGGGGTTCTTGTAGTTCTTCTCATAAATATCTCCCATTCGCGACAAGCGGCCCATGACATCGGCCTTGGTGTTTTGAAGCGCATCCGCCACCTTTTGCTTGTATGCGATTTCAAATGCTTTCCTTTTATCGGTACAAGCGTCATACTTCAATCTATATTCGGCGAAGGCCGACTTCAACTGCTCTTCTACTTGATAAGGATTGTCCGAAATCAATTTTCGGTCATTGAGAAATGACAAATTTTCATTGAATTGGTCATAAAATCCTTGTCCGTCTCCGACCAAAACTTTCAAGGCTTGAAACTCTTGGATATCGAATCGAAATTGAACAGTATCCAAATCCAATTTGGGAAGCGCCCCTTCCAAGTGAAGCAAATCATCCAAATAATTGCCTACGACCAAGGACCATTCTTTGCCTTCCAATACAGGAGATGCGACGGATGTGTGTCCATCGTTTACCGTCGTGATGAGGAATTCACATTCGTTGATAATCGCTTGTAGGTCTTCCTTGGGCACATCGGGCAAAACTTTGGTTTGTTTGAGATTGTCCACTACATCCCGAACACGGTCAACGACTTTACGTCGATCGCTTTTCACATCCCGTATGATGACGGATAATTTTTGCAACCCCATTTCACGGAGGTTGGATTCGATGACTTCCAAGGCCGTCCGCTTTTCGCAAACCACTAAAATCCGCTGCTTGTTTTCCAAAGCGTTGACGATGATCGCTGACAACGTTTGGCTTTTTCCCGTACCGGGAGGCCCTTGTATAACGATATTCCGTTTGGTTTTTAGGGCATTGAGAATTCCTTGTTGCGACGGGTCGGTATTGATGCTGGACAGCCTTTGGAAATCGTATTGGTCAAAATCTTCCAAGTCGATTTCCATGCCCGCTTCCCGTTCCATCAATTCCGCATATTCCCGGATGATACTTTCTTTTTGGGTCAAGAAGATAGAAAATACGCCCCCCCAATGGATATAAGGTTTCTTGCTCTTTTCTTCGAGGTCTTTCATTTCCGGAATGGAAACGACTCCGGGTAAATCAGCACCTTCTTCCGTCAAGAAGGCATCATCGATTTTCGCCTCGATTTTAGACAGTATATCATTGACGGTTTGCGCCAGTTCTTTATGATCCAAAACATTATCATCCAACATGCCGGAAGGAAGGCGGTCAAGCTCTACTCCTAGGTCGGATTCAATGTGATTGAGTAAGACTTCATTGAGATAAATCGGATCATCTATCGTCTTTTTTATCACCCAAGTATTGAGCTCTTTGTTTTTCTCGATTTTGAGGGACCAAATGACCAAGGGAGAAACGGTGTTGGAACCATCGGTATCTTTCCGAACCAACAGCGGATATCCGAAACCGAACGCATTGATTCCTTTTTCAAGCATGACATCATTGGACTGGAACAGGAGACTGTTCAAGTCAGTCGCCACTTTGTTGAGAGCCTTTTGTTCCGTATCGTTGATGGTATCGGCATCCATTTCCGAAAACTTGATTTTGAATCGGAAGGAAGACTCTGTCAAAAGGGTATTGACGAATTCATCAGGATATCCTGACTTGATGGTGGTCAAGCGGCCGATATCGAATTTGTAACGGGAGCGGCCGGGTACGGCGTTGAGGTGCACGCCGCGCTTATTTCCGATTTTCAGTCGTTGCTGTAAAAGCCTCAAAAAGTCCTTGGTCAGTTGCATGATATCATCCCCTTTTGTGTGGGGATGTAAAGATAAGAAGCTCTGTGGGATCCCGTATTTTTATTCGTGATGATTAGATGTCATCACGAAAAATTGAGTATAGCCAAACCGTTATTCGGGGAGTCCACTTCGTTATTCACCTTAAACGTAGCTTTTGACCGAGTACCTAAGACATGAATCCTATCCGGATTCTAAACCCAACCAATTGATTTTCCATTTATTAATCTATCTTATTTTTCATCTCGGAGGAATACCCGAAATTTATGAGCGTAGAATAAAAAATCATTCATTATGGATAGGAAAAAGTTTATTAAGAAGTCGCTGATCATCGGTTTGGCGGGTAGCGTTATCCCTTCTCTTACCAAAGCGGATGAGTCTGCTAAAAAATCGACTTATGACAAGTTGATGAATCAAGTAGGATTCAATCATTTACCTAATCAACAAGGAATTACAACCATGAATACCGTATTACATAAAGCCAATACGAGAGGATCGGCCAACCACGGCTGGTTAGAAGTCAACCACTCATTCAGTTTCGCCAATTATTACAATCCGGATAGAATGCACTTTGGTGTATTGAGGGTGCTCAATGATGACAAAATCGCTCCTTCCAGAGGATTCGGCACCCATCCGCATGACAATATGGAAATCATCACGATTCCCCTAGAAGGGGCATTGCGTCACAAGGACAGCATGGGTAATGGAGCAGTTATCCAAAACGGGGATGTCCAAGTCATGAGTGCCGGTACGGGCATCCAACACAGCGAGTTCAATGCCAAGGATGACCAACATGTGAAACTGTTGCAAATATGGTTGTTTCCCAATCGGAAAAATGTAGCTCCACGCTATGATCAAATTTCCATCCGGGACATTGAAACGAAAAATGAGTTTTACCAAATCCTATCTCCCAGTGCGGATGACCAAGGTGTTTGGATACATCAGGATGCTTGGTTTCATTTGGGTGAATTCGATCAAGAGGTTTCCACTAGATATAACATGAATAAATCAGGTAATGGCGTGTATGCTTTTATCATAGAAGGTACGGCCGAGATTGCCGGACAATCGCTTGAAAAACGGGACGGATTCGGCATATGGAATGTGGCGGATTTTGACATCAAGGTTCAAAAGGGCAGCCGTATTTTGTTGATGGAGGTGCCTATGACATTGTCATAATCATCGTTTACATTAGATGTTATCACGAAAGAAAGGTGTGCGTCCAATGGACGCACACCTTTCTTGTTTTAATATTAAGTACCCGGCCATAAATAATTAGGGAATATGCTTTTCGGGT
>JAHDCE010000433.1 GCA_020630045.1 Saprospiraceae bacterium
ATCCGGTTATTTATTACCGGATCCTATACCCGCCAACTTTCGTCTAATCATACCTACCAACTTAGTTCGAATTAAAGATTCAGCAGGAATTTCTGCTTGGGTATTCTTGGAAAAAGCCTCCAGATATCTAATCCCTTCTAGCATTGCCTCTTTCAAGGCCAAGAACAAATCTTCCCCTTGGTCAACGAATAAAAACCTTCTCTCGGTCGTAATTTCAAGGGGATCTTCTTGGCTCACTCGCTTTGACAAATCAATTTTCCGACCGGACGAACTCCTAGAAATCAGACCGATTCTTTTCTCAATGGGCGGAATATAAACCGAAGCCAACCGCTCCCTGATTTCTTCCATTAGTTTCCATTTGAACTTTGAATAACTAGCAGTTCCCTCGAACCCGAAACACGACTTTTGCCATACTGTTATTTCAATATCAAATGTATTGGCTCCTGCCAAAATCGAATCCCATAAATCCAACCATTCGTCATAAATATGAGATAAATAAGAACTTCCTGAAAAACGTGGAAGATGCAACTCTCCCATCACCAGTTTCTTAAGTTTTAAGTTTGGCAACTCCTGATTGGCATGAGAAATCAAAAATTCTTCCGTCATATTCCTTCCGGAATATTCCAATAACGTCTGTCGCCCTCCGGGGTGGATATCAATGAATTCAGTCAGGTCATATACCATATCGTTTACCACCACTATATGCCGACCACGACGAATATGACTGTACATAATATCAGACCATGAATGATTCTGATGAGTGCTGTTTTCTTTATGATTTTGCGATACAGGCACAGATTGTTCCCGATTCAAGAAAGGGCAAACAAATCTAGATTTTCGAGCTGACTCTAATTCTTGATCGGTTGTCCTCCATTTCATTTCTTCCGGATTTCCGTTGGCATAACCTCCGATAGTAGAAGACCGGCCGATTTTCATTGAGGTTTGGATAAAACCATATACCCGACGTCTATGAACACCAAGAAAACCTTGCTCTCCTGAATAACTCAATACAAACTCTTCAAGCATCGATTTCAAACGAGGACATCCGAATCGTTCAACAGCACCATATAAGTCGATATTTCCCGCAAGGGAAATATACGTCTTCACCGGCTCGGGAAAAAACCTCCTCATCAACGCCGTTTCTTTACCCAACTGCGTCGATGTATAATCTTCTCTTTTCAATAATCCATCTAGTAAATGAAAGGTAGGAAAGCTAGCGCCACTGGGTCCGGGAACATCATCGCGGATAGGCACAGCGAAAGACATCATCGTTTTGGTAAAAACTACAGGATCCATAGCAGTATCCAATTGATGATTATAGGCTATTTTCGAAAATGATTGCCGAGTGAGCCGGTTCAAACATTTCGACATCTTCATCAACAAATCGTAAATGGAATAATAATCCATCTCATTGACAGCTATCTCCAAATCGGCCACCCATCCTATAATCGGAGCTGACATGGCGAGCATTTCCGTCTGAGTCAAATAAAGAACTTCTTCTTCTTTGTTTCCAAAAATGGGGTACATCAACTCCATATTTTCAAACACTCGCTCTTTCGATTGGATATCGGATTTAAACCTCCAATTGTAAGCGATCAAATCAAAATAGGAAATAAATGGAGCCGGACGACCCAATCGTTTAGATACCATCTTCCAAGGCAACAGAATACAATCAGGAACGAAATCGTAACTCAAATAGGCAGGTTCGGCACGAGCATAAGCATGTGCCAAAAATCCTAAAATCAAAGCTGCACGTGGTAAAAAACGGTCAGGTAAAACATCTTCATCAGGATGAATCAATTTTGTGTCGTCTATGGTTGATCTAAACCGAGCAGTACGAATCAAATAGGGAGTATCGGCTGCCAATACGTCCCAAATCTCAAAAAACTCAGGCAGTTTTTCGATGGGGTCATGTATTGGCATAAATCCATGACTTCGAGAAAGAAAACCAAAGTTTTCATTCCCTTCAAGTCGATTGTATGCTTCTACACGATTTAAATAGTTCGTAAGTGTAGAGCGTTCCCTCAAAACAATTTAGCGCGTTAGGTTGTGGTTAACCACATAAAATCTCGCTTATATTACGGTAATTTCACATGGATTGCCGGATTAAGGGCGGAATTATTCAGTATTTTTATTCATCGTCAAATTAATCACTCGAAGAATGTACATTTGCCAAAAATTTGAATTGAATAATGGCCAAATTCTCCATAAATCTCAAATCGGGTAAAATTGATTCTGATAAGGAAACAATCATCGGCATTGATTTGGGAACAACCAATAGTTTAGTCGCCTACATTTTAGATGGTGAACCTGTGGCGGTTAAAGACAAAGACGGGAAAAACACACTTGTCCCTAGTGTCATCCATTTTTCTGAACAAGGGGTGATTGTCGGTACAAAAGCCAAGGAGAAACTGGAATCAGATCCACAAAATACCATTTATTCCATCAAGAGGCTTCTAGGAAAATCCTTTAATGATCTCAAGGAGCAACAAGGATATTTCGGTTATGAAATATTGGATGAGGACGAGGAAAGACTGGTAAAAATAAAAGTGGACGACCGCTATTTCAGCCCCATTGAATTGTCGGCGGAAATACTCAAAGAACTCAAGCAACGAATAGAAACCGAACTTGAAAAAACAGTTTCGAAAGCGGTAATCACCGTACCCGCTTATTTTAATGATACTCAAAGACAAGCCACCCGAGACGCAGGCAAACTGGCCGGACTCGAAGTGCTCAGAATCGTCAATGAACCCACCGCGGCCAGTTTAGCTTATGGCATAGGGAGAACGGAGGAAAGCCAGGAAGAAATCGTAGCGGTCTATGACTTGGGCGGAGGAACATTCGACATTTCGATTTTAGAAATCAACGATGGTGTTTTTGAAGTATTGGCAACGAATGGCGACACCTACTTGGGCGGAGATGATTTCGATAGGAAAATCATCCAATTTTGGCTCGACCAGATGGGAAAGGATGAAAAAACTTTATTTGCTGATAAAGAATCCATGCAGTCCATCCGACTATTAGCCGAAAAGGCGAAAAAAACATTGTCAATTAACGACGATTTTACAGGCGAATTCGAAGGGCGATCCTTAACCATCACGAAAACCCAATTCGAATCCATGTGCAGCTCCTTGGTTGAAAAAACAATAGAGGCATGCCAAAACGCTCTTTCGGATGCCGAAATTTCAACAAAGGAAATCGATAAAGTAATTTTGGTCGGTGGTTCTACCAGAATGCCGATGATTAAGGATAATGTCTCTAAGTTTTTTGGTCGACCCGTTCACGACAAGTTAGACCCGGATGAGGTCGTAGCATTAGGAGCGGCCATCCAAGCCGATATATTGGCCGGAAACAGGAAGAACATATTATTACTAGATGTCACTCCCTTGAGTTTGGGTATAGAAACCCTAGGCGGATTGATGGACACCATCATACCAAGAAACTCGAAAGTTCCGGCGAAAGCCGGTCGGAATTATACGACATCTGTCGATGGACAAAAAAACCTAAAAGTATCCGTATTCCAAGGAGAACGGGACTTGGTTCTACACAATAGAAAACTAGGAGAATTCATCCTTTCGGGAATTCCCCCCATGCCTGCGGGTATTCCCAAAATAGAAATCAATTTCATCTTGGATGCCGATGGTATTTTGCTAGTAAAAGCCAAGGAGCTACGGTCAGGTGTCGAGCAAGAAGTCGAAATCCGTTCTCAATACGGATTGAGTGAAGAGGAAATGGCTTTGATGCTATTGGAGTCGATAAAAAACGCGGAATCCGATATGAAAACGAGAGCGCTTCTCGAAGCAAAAGTGGAGGCGGAAAACATCATTTTATCCGCTAAAAAATTCGTTCAAAACAATACTGAACTCCTTACCCTTGAGGAAGCCGAGCAAACCCGATTTCTCACAACGGCACTGATAACTGCCACCAAGGGCAATGACAAAGACGCTATTAATAAGGCCATGCAAACATTGAATGAATATACCTCGCCATTGGCTCACCGGGTGATGGACCATGCCATTTCAAAAGCTATGAAAGGCAAGGAAATACCACCGGCTAGTTAACAATGCTGCTATTCTACGTTTCATCCGATCAGGAAGAAGTATAGAAAAAGATAAAGGTCAATGCCAATAAAACAAGCGTGATCACAATGATAATCATCGCCATTTGCCGAGCTTCTTTTTTATTCCTTTCCGCCTCTCTTTTTTTCTTTGAAGTTTTTGCCATGAT
>JAHDCE010000434.1 GCA_020630045.1 Saprospiraceae bacterium
ATTCATGACAAAATCTTGTTCCCAATTCTTTAACTTACTTTGTTTACAGTGTATTGAATCGAATGTCAGGGTCACAAAAACGACTGCAATAATATCAGCCCCATCGCCAAAGGGGTTACATAACGGATGATTCCCCGCCAAACCGGGTAAATGGCTCTTTTCCCGAAATGTTGTTTTATTATGGATTCGGGCATAAGCCACCCTACAAAGATAGCGATCAGCAATCCGCCCAAAGGCAACAAGTACAGTGTGACCGCATCATCAAAATGGGTGAATAAATTCAGTTTGGAAATGGATTCGTTGGCTCCGACCGACAAGGAGGTAATCAATGCCAAAACCATGACGAAAGCCCCCATGATCCAATTGTATTTTCGAGGGTCGCCTTCCGGCGAAAGACGAGAATGAAGCCCGGAAGCAACGACTTCGAACAAGGAAACACTACTCGTTAAAGCCGCGCAACTCAATAAGAAAAAGAACAGCATATTGAGCCAATTTCCACCTGCAAAATCAGAAAGCAGAGCAGGAACGGCAACGAACAAAGCACCGGCACCTTCATCCACTTGTCCTCCTTGTTTTTGAATCAATAATACCATCGGAATCACTACAAAACAAGCGACCAAAGCCACTGCCGTATCAATGACACCTACCCAGAGTCCGGCTTTGACAATGTTATCCTCCTTGAGATAACTGGCAAATACGAGCATGGCTCCGATACCGAGGGACAAACTGAAAAAAGCATGTCCTACTGCTTTTAATACCGTTTCGCCGTTGAGCGTATCCGGATTGTAGGTGAACAATTGGTCGGTCACTACACTGAATCCCACTTTAGAGGTCGCATAACCGGCAAAAACCAAAAGTAGAATACCCAGTAACGGCATTAAATATCGAACCATCTGTTCGATTCCCCTCATGACACCTGCCATGACAACACCTATGGTTACGGCAACGAAGGCAAAAGTGGACAATATTTGTTGCCACCCATTGCCGGTATAATCTCCAAATCCGGGAACTTCGGCAACACCCATTCCTTGCATGGCATAAGATCCGGCGTAGAAAAAACACCATCCTCCGACAACGCAGTAAAAACCTAGAATCAGTACACCCGAAAGGATACACAAGTAGCCGAAGTTGTTCCACAATGGTTTCCCCAATTCACCGAAGGCTTCAAACAACCCCTTACCGGATGCTTTCCCCACCAACATTTCGCCTATGAGTAACGGAAATCCGATGACCAGCAGACAAAGCAAGTAGATGAGTACGAAGGTGCCACCATTTTCATAGGCCATATAGGGAAATTTCCAAACGTTGGCGAGTCCGACTGCGGAGCCGGCTGCGGCAAGTATGAAGCCCAAGGAGGAAGACCATTTTTTCATGCGTTATTTTTTTGTGGGGGTCAATCAATCTGTCCCCGTTTCGAGTCAATGAAAAGATGTTGTGATATTATGGAATTTTTCGCGGTTTGAAATGATGTCCGAGGCAAAGAAACGACAATTTTCCTTCGTTTGACGACAAGCGACATTTTAGGAGAAAAAGCAAAAGGTTCTGTAGCATTAATTTCATCATCCATTTCCAAAATAACTCTACCGTGATAACCGAATCCGGTGTTCTCCCTTTCTTTTTGTCTTTCCTTTTCGGAACAATGACGGACCTCTAATATTTTTTCCAAATTTATAGCCAGCGCTCCATTGACTTTGACAAAATTGGGGTACACTTTATTTAGCTTTTCTGCTATCCTTTTCACAGATTGATTATGATCATAGACTTGTCCGTCCGATAATAATATTTTTGATATCGGAACACCATTTTCTTCCGATCGGTAGATCAATACAAGTTCATCAATATCAATAAAGAAAAAATCTTTGGATTGGCGATTCGCAGGAATGATTCGAATTTTTCTTTTTCGAAAATCAGGGTGCTCGAACCCTTTCGGCAATTCATTTTCATAAAATAATTCGACGACTTGATTGATGGCATCTAACACCTTGTTTCTATTGTTTGTCAGCTCACTCTTATTGATAAATGAAAGTGCATTGATTCCCAATATTTTTTTCGCTTCTAAATAAAAACTTTCATCATCATAAAAATTAGTCATCACAACGATGGGAATCGAATATCCCATATCCAATATTTTTCTGCCGGTCAATAATCCGGCCATATCTCCCATCGCTTTGTCCTCGGGCGTTTTCAATAATTGACAATCCAATATCAACAAATCAAATGACCTATTTTGGATTTCCTCTATCGCTTTCGCGGAATTGTAAACGGGAACGATTTCGTAGTCCCCTTCCGACTCCAATATTTCCTTTATTAAATTGGTATCATGTATATTATCTTCTAGTACGAGTGTTTTCATTTTTGAAACTTTTATACCTGTTCGGAAATATTGAGCAAAGGGATTGACAACCGGACGACCGTTCCGGTTTCCTTTCCGGAAAACCATTCCGGTCCATTGCCTTGATACGATTCTACAATTTGAGACAAGTAATTCAATCCGAATCCTCTCTCATCAGGATTTACAGGTATCGCCCCCGGCCCCGGCCCCTTGTCCAAACAACTGATAACCAAATCTTCTCCTAGGATTTCTAATTTGATTTTAATCCATTTATTCTTTCCGGATTGAATTTTATCCGCATTAATAATCAACTCCCAAAGCATATTCGAAATGTCTACCAAGTAGTCCGGAGAGATCGGAATTTCATCCGACAGCATGGATTCAAAAACCAATACATTCCCAGTCTGGGGAGCCTCTGTGCCATCCTTGACATATTGGTATCCGAATCCCGATTTCAGTCCTAGGAGTAATGCCTCAATCGCATTATTTAAATTCAATAAAACATGTCCTCCTAAGACAATTCCTTTTTTGTGAATCATATCATGGACATTTCGAATGGCAAGGATTCTCGTCCGCATCATTTTCATTAACTCCTCCCCGTCTATATCTTTTTCTCTTTCTATTTGATTCATAAAATCAAATACACTATTAAAAGAATTTCGAATGGCATGGCTCATTTTTCGTCGGAGATCCTCCTTGTAATCCCGTTCTTGTTGGAGTTCTTTTACAGAGCCATCTATCTGCTCCTTTTGGAAAGACAATTGCTCTGTTTGAAGAATTAATTTTTGATTCATTTCTTCTTTGATATCCAACAATTGATCTTTCCAATAATACACATACGAATATGCCAATGAGAAAAATATAATCGCCAAGAAAATCACATAAATCGTGGACAATACTAACTGAACCGAAGGTGAAACCCAATCGTCAAATCCTTCAATTTTAAAATTGAAAAACTGTACGAATAAAGTCAATATCAAAACAGCAAGTGTTACTTCGGGTAAAAATTTTATTTTCCGGTCACGGAATAAATAAATCAAATAATGCCCTAGCACATATATCGTTAAGAAAGACAATATCAAGTCCGGTATTTTCAATGCATTATTGGTATCCCATCCGACGTGTTCTCCGACAAAAGGAGCTATTGCCGTCAACAAACAAACGCCTATCACAGTCCCGATGACCACCTTCAAATTTCTAAACAATACGAATAGTGATCGATTGTACCAACTAGGAGGGTTTTTAAACTTGAATGAAGAAACAGCAACTAAAAATAATCCGCTATTAATGGGAGACATGAATGATTGGATATATTGTAATAAACGGCTCGGTGACTCCACCCACAAATCCAATACGCCACCAAATGCCCATACCATCATCGCTAGGGCTAAAATCCACATGCCCCGTTCATATTCATCTTTATCGGTGTGTTTCAAATGCCCCAATTGTTCCTTATCCAACTTGCGGACTTCGTCCACGGTGTGTTTCCACAAAAAGGTGAATATGACACCGGCGAAACACGAAAAGCTAACAACTATAATTTTCCGGAAGGGACTCGATATACCTCCCTTTAAGATATCTTCATGTCCGAATTTTGAAAAGCCATACCAACCCAATAAAAATAATATCAAAAATGAAAAAGCAGTCAACCCGACACCAAGGTCGACTCGTCCTCTAACACTATCCTTTTTATTATTCGCCTTTGGATCCTGCACCTTATAAAGATAAGGTTTCGAAATCATTGAGATGAGAAATTGTCACTTGGTTTCATTTTTTGAGCAATTAGAAATTTAATATCTTGTCTTATACTCAAAATGCAGTAAGTACCTGGACAAAAATAATCGAATAATGATTTTCATGGGTATTTTTGTTTTAGTCGAGGGAAGCCCGGAA
>JAHDCE010000435.1 GCA_020630045.1 Saprospiraceae bacterium
CAAACTATTAGCAGGTACGGTTTTTAATGAAAATTCTTGTTGTGGCTCACCTTTTTGATTGAGCACTTTACCGTCACTTAGTTGTCCTTGTATTTGATCAGTATCCAAAAAGAAAACGTTTTTTTCCGTCAAGGAAGCGAATACGACACTATCATCGGTATCCATAAAATCACCATCTTCAACATCCGCAAAGTATGTGGTAAAATCAATCCCTGAAGCATCCTGTGTTTGGGAAAAAGAGAGTGTGGAAACTCCTAAAAAACAAAGCGACACTATAAAACATCTGAAGGTTTGAGCAGTCAACAGCATGATAAATAAGGTAGTGGTTTGCAATTTTAGCACGCTAAAGCTAAGCAAATCATGACGAATCAGCAAATCATGAAAGTCTTTTTAAGCTTTTCTTAATAACTTGACTTATGCAAAAAGATACATTTTTCATACCTTGTCGATAAATATAAGGACAGTGATTTCACACGATTACGTGTTTTATTTCACCATCCATATATTTTTAAAGATTTTGTCCCTTACGGGAAAATAAATGGAAAGCTTGGCGCATAATTGGCAACTTCTCGTTAAATATCCCGTAAATTAACCCAACACACCGTTTGATAAAGATCACTTTTTTTCATAAACACACTCAAAAACTCTACCCAAACTTATGAACGTGGTTACATAACAACATGGAAAAAATGATGAAGAGACAGCGCTCCTTAAGAATTCTACTTATCGAAGACAATCCGGGAGATGTAAGACTGACCCAAGAAGCTTTCAAAGAAGGAAACATGAACATTGACCTGTCATATGTTATGGACGGAGTGGAAGCGATCAGATATTTAAGGAATGAAACTCCTTATGAAGAAGCCAAACGTCCCAACCTAATTTTACTGGACTTAAACCTACCCAAAAAAGACGGACGAGAGGTTTTACTAGAAATCAAACAAGACAGTGACCTGAGAAGGATTCCTGTTGTCATCTTGACTACATCCAATGCAGAAAACGACGTCATCAACGCCTACAACTTACATGCGAATTGTTACATTAACAAACCGGTAGATTTCGACCATTTTTTTGAAGTCATCAAAAAAATCGAAGATTTCTGGTTACATACAGTAATGTTGCCCAATTCGTAATGAAAAGTAATTTGTTTTTCTATTTTGACTTTACTCAAAAAAATCAGAATTAAATCCAATTTGTATGGCGGTTCAAAATAAAACCAAAATTCTCCTCATTGAAGATAATCCGGGTGATGCTCACTTGGTAACCATATATCTAAAAGAAGGTCGGCTCAAGCACGAACTATTCACATCCGAAACCTTATTCGAAGCGGACGAAATCATAGAAGAAAGTAAACCCGATGTCGTTTTGCTCGACTTATCTCTTCCTGACACGAGTGGGTTCAAAACATTGACTTCATTCCGGGAAAAATATCCCAATCTACCTGTCATTGTCATGACCGGATTGAATGATGAAATCATCGGCAACCAATCCGTAAAAGCGGGTGCACAGGACTATCTCGTCAAAGGTGAATTTGATGGCAAACTATTGAGTCGTTCCATCAGATATTCCCTTCAACGCCATAAAACACAACGGAAGCTAGAAATCACGGCTCGTAATTTGGCCATTAGTGAAAAACGGTTTCTGGAAGCACAACAACTGGCACATTTCGGCAACTTTGAAGTGGATTTGGTGAACAATAGTATGGTATGGACGGAAGAGATTTTTAAAATCCTCGACTTCATCCCCAATTCTATCAAACCTTCTTTGTCGGATTATCTCTCCTATTGCCATTTTGAAGACCGCAAAATGGTAGAAGAGTTCTTTGACGACGCCGCTAAGGACGGACAACGACATTCTATCGAGCATCGCCTATTATTGAATGGACATACTGTAAAATATGTCCAACTCCATGCTAAGATATTTTATGACGAGTATGCGGAAAAGTTACTTTTGGTCGGTGGAATGCAAGACATCACCGAAAGGAAAATATCCGAAAAACTCCTCATTGAAAAAAACATATCCACTAGGAATAGTAAAATCAAAGAAGAAATATTAGAGGACATGAGTTTCCATGTCAGAACTCCCCTCGCCTCGACTTTGAACCTCTCATACTTGCTATCAAATACAAAACTCGATTCCCAGCAAAAGGAGTTGATGGACAACCTAATGGTTTCCATGGAAGACTTGGCCATATCCGCCAATAATTTGATGAACTTCTCCTTGATGATTTCCGAGAAATTGAAAACGGAAGAACAAGAATTGGACTTAGAGGATTTCATGCATGGCATCGAGAAAATCATGAGCCTTAAATCCAAGGAGAAAAATATCAGGGTCAAATATTATCATGACCAAGAAATTTCTCCTAAATTTTTGGCAGATGGCAACAAGCTCAACCAAGTCCTTTACAACCTGATCGACAACAGTATCAAGTTTACCGAAAAAGGCGGTATGGTCGATGTCGGATTCAAGTACGACAAATTGGATGAAAACCAAGCAGAATTGATCATTGACATCCAAGACAACGGCCGAGGAATCAAATCGCATTTGATTGGCGACTTGCTCAATGCGGATCAATTACTTTCCAAAGAGTTGGAAGAAACGGATGAAAAACCTTCTATGGGGCTTGCCATCGTCGTTAAACTCATCAAAACACTAAAGGGTCAACTCCACATAGAATCAAAAGAAAACCACGGTTCCTTGTTCCGAGTCACTATTCCGATAAAACCCAAAAGAAGGTCTTTACCAAGAACATCAGACAAGCCCAATGAACCACTCAAAATCCTACTAGTAGAAGACCACTTCCTCAACCAGATGGCGACACGGAAAGTCTTGACCGGATGGTCGGATTTGGTAACTGTAGATATTGCAGAAAATGGTTTGGTTGGCGTAGAAAAATACCGCGAGTACGGTTACGACATCATCCTTATGGATTTGCAAATGCCGGTTATGAACGGATTCGAATCTACCACTAAAATCCGTGAGCGTAGTGATGTGCCAATTATCGCCTTGACCGCTGCATCCAGCAAAAGCGAACAAGACAAGTGTATTGAAACGGGCATGAACGACTACATCAGTAAGCCGTTTAAACCGGAAGAGTTATTCACTAAAAGCATGGATCTCATCCAAAAGAAAGTTCCTAATATTTCTAGTCGGGATTAACTTGTTTTTTCTCCGGTTTCAATTTGTACAGTTCCTTCCATTATCCTAGCGACGGGACAAGCATCTGCTATCTTTAACAACCGAGCACGCTGCTTTTCGTCCAAATCGCCTTCAAAGGAGATTTGCCTAGAGACTGTCGTCACCAATCCCTCAGGTTTTTTTTCACGGGTGAGGGACATGTCCACTGTCGTGGAATCCAAGTTCCATTCCTTTCTGTCGGCATACATTCGGACCGTTGTCACGGAACAAGTACCTAGGGCTGCCAATAACAAATCAAAAGGCGAAGGACCTTTGTCAAGCCCGCCTTCGGATTCGGGCTCGTCACCGATCCATTCATGTTTACCCGCCTTGATTCGGGTGATGTATTTGTCATGACCGATACTTACTTTTACCATTATTTCTTTTTTGAATAGAAAAAATTATTGCACAATGTACTTAAAATGAGTGTTATCGAATCAGTCACCTAGGACCTACTTGTCATTTTTAAAAATAATTATCTATTATGGATTTTCCAAGACTGTGGTACGCCACTCTTTTATCTATCCTATTTTTCGGAAATTGTAGTTCTCCCACTTCCCCATCAAAAAAGGACTTCAGTATCACGCTACCCAAAAACGAAATCAAAGAATGTCGTTATGCTTCCCAAGACAGATACAAGGTTCCATTAATTTTTAAAAATCATTCGAATAAGCTTCTCATTTTCCCTTATAACGCATTTACTAAAATTCAAGAAAATGCCAACAAACAAGAATTGCCACAACCGAACCTATCGTTCCCTTTTATTCTCCATCCACTAGAAACCGATACGATCCATTACTCCGTCATTTGTGGTTCAAGGATAACCTGTAAAAACGGGCAGGTAAAAAATTTCATTTTCAAAATTGATAAAGAACAACCCCTCGAACATCTAATAAAACTCGAATATCCGAATTTCGATACAAAGGATCTAAATCACTATGAATACGAAATCATCAAAGATGACATAACGGTATTATGCTTATAGCATTTCCTATGCTTAAGTACCTGGACAAAAGTAATCGAATAATGATTTTCAAGGGTATTTTTGTTT
>JAHDCE010000436.1 GCA_020630045.1 Saprospiraceae bacterium
GTCGAATGCCCCTGAATAATTGACGATTCCGATGAATCCCCCTATTATCAATACAAACAAAATGACATCAATCCCTTCCATGATTCCCAGTAATGGGGAATGGACGAATTCGCCGAAAGCGGTAGACAAAAATCCGATTGGAGATTTTTTGAAATCCTCCATTGTAGGTTTGGTGGAGGCAACGGTATGGTAAGTGCCGGGAATCCCTACGGGTTTCCAAATTTTCCCGGATTCGAATTTTTCCAAAGCTGCCTTGATACCAAGGCTGTCCAGTGTCTTTTGGGTAGCAGGATATGTGGATGTTCCGTCCTTTCTAGCCACTTCGAATACCTTGCCGTCTCCATTGTAACTCAGCTTGTCGAATTTGCCGGGCGGGATGAACCATGTGGATAAAGCGACCAATGCCGCAATGATAAGCAAGACTGTATGTGCCGTCGGGAATTTTAGTTTTTTCATGATCGGATGTTTTCCTTGGCGAAATAGATGTTATCACGAAATGTTTTGTTTAATAAGGCGAATAACAAAGTGGATTTCCAAAATAACGGTTTGACCGTACTCAATTTTTCGTGATAATATCTAATATACTCGGAATTACCTTGCATTTCACCGAAATACAGCGAATAGTTTCTATTTTTACCCCGCAATCAATCCTATTGACCTTATGAGTTGGTTTAAAAGACTACGCGACGGTATACAAACTACCACAAAAAACAAAAAGGAAGTTCCTGATGGTTTGTGGTATAAATGCAAGAAATGTAAGCACACCAATACGGTGAAAGAAGTGCGCGATAACTTTTACAAGTGCGTCAATTGCAATTATCATGTGAGAATTGACTCCTCGGATTACTTCGAACTTTTATTCGGAGAAAAATATGAAACCCTGTTTGATGGGATGGTAGCCAAGGATTTTTTAAATTTTACCGATTTAAAACCCTACGCACAAAGATTGGAATCCGCCAAGCAGAAAACCGAATTAGAAGATGCGATTTCCGTAGCGAAAGGTAAAATCAACAAGCTACCCATTGTTGTTGCTGCTATGGATTTTTCTTTTATCGGTGGTTCGATGGGTTCAGTGGTGGGGCAAAAGATAGGATTGGCCATCGACTATTCCCTAGAACATAGGATTCCGCTCATGGTTATCTCAAAGTCAGGAGGGGCAAGGATGATGGAATCCGCATTTTCATTGATGCAAATGGCCAAGACTTCGGCCAAGTTGTCCAGGCTCGCCAAGGCCGGCGTCCCTTATTTTTCTTTTCTTACCGACCCGACCACCGGTGGGGTTACCGCTTCCTTCGCCATGTTGGGAGATATCAATTTTGCAGAACCGGAGGCCCTAATCGCTTTTGCAGGACCTCGAGTAGTGAAAGAAACCATTAAGAAGGATCTTCCTCCCGGATTTCAAACCTCTGAATTTTTGTTAGAACACGGTTTTTTAGATTTTATTGTTGACCGGAAAGACATCAAAGATCGAATTGGTGAGTTGTTGGTTTTGTTCGCTGAGGACAAGGAAACGGTATGATAATTCCGGGAATTGGCGTTTTTGTTGCTGTCAGTCACTTACATATTAAATATTATTTACTATCTTGTGAGGGATAAGTGAATGGATTCGGCTTTGTTTTTGTTGGATTTATTTGAAGTAGAAAGTTGAAGTAGTAACATGACCATTCCCAAAGGAGAAGCAAATACAATTGAAAAAGCCAAGGCCTATGTCCTAGGGCTATTTTCCCGACAAGCTGACAGCCGTTGGGTTTTTCACAATTATAAGCAAGGCATTGAAGTCGCTCACATTGTTGAAGACATTGCGGCGGGCGAAAAGAATATCTCCGAAAACGATTTGGAGACGGCCAAACTGGCTTCTTTGTTCTTGATTGCCGGTTATGTTCAAGACTATCAATCTCCCATCAAAGGGGCTAAGGAGGTTTGTGCGACTTTTGTCCAGGAAAACCCGGATGTTTCGGATGAAATCCGGGAGGTTGAAAACTGCCTTTTGGAACAAGAAACCGAGACTTTTCAATCCGATGCCGGAAAACTTTTACATGATGCGGTATTGGGGTATCTTTCCTTTACCAGCTTCTTCAATATGATTCCTTTACTCCGTTTGGAAGAGGAACTGTTGGCCGGAAATGTCCAAGAAACCGTGGATTGGGAACAGGATTTACTGAATAGATTACTAGCGGATCGTTTTTATACCCATTTCGGAAAAACGACTTTTGAACCGACTTTGCAAAACAATCTCCTCCACCTTAAGGAGAAAATCCAAACCCTTCAAAACAAAAAGAAAAAAGGTGTTGTCGAACAAGGGATGTCTCCTAGGGTTTTCCAAGGACTGGAACCCAAAGGGCCGGGTAGAGGAGCTCAGACATTTTTCCGATCTGTTTATCGAAACCACATCAACCTTTCGGCTATAGCCGACAACAAAGCCAATTTGATGACAGGTATCAACGCAGTTTTGATATCCGTAGTTATCTCTATCCTTTCATATGGCACGCTTACCCTCGAGCAACCGGCGATGATGATGCCCATCTCATGTTTTTGGTCGCTTCGTTGGCTTCATTGATTTTTTCTGTCATCTCAGCAAGTCCTAGGATCACCCGAGCGAATGCGAAGGTGAAAGAGATGATTAAAATCAGAAAAAATATCGCATTCTTCGGTAATTTTTCTTCTCTCACATTAGAAGAGTACGAAGAGGCAATGGACGCTATGCTTCGCTCGGACGAATTGTTGTATGGCAACATGAGCCGAGACCTTTATTTCTTAGGCAAAGCCCTTGACAGAAAATATCGTTTGCTTCGATATTCTTACCTCATTTTCCTTGGCGGATTCATTGTTTCCGTCGTTTCCCTACTTATTGTTCTTGTTTTTTTCTTGGAAACCGGCGTTCCGGTTGAGTAGTTGTTTTGACTTTATTAATGTAATGATTTTGAAATCAATAGGTTGTATTTAGATTTTTACTGACTTTTTGTTGAAATTGTTCTAGTGTTTATTGGAATCTAGAAAGATATTTGTTTTAACAAACGCACAAGATGATAAGATTAAACTCTTACAAGAGAAGTTGAATCATATTATCCCCTTTGAATCATTTTATTTAAGTAAAAACATCGAGCAGTGAAAACAAATATAATTCTAAGCTTATTTATCGTTCTTTGGGTTTTTCCATTAACAGCCCAATCCCTTCTGGTCGAAATCGAAGTAGACCAACCTGTTTCATGCAAAGTATCAGGATTTGGAATATTGTCGGCCAATGTGACAGGGGGAACTCCTCCTTACGCATACCAATGGAACGATTCCTCCACCGAATCAATACTTAGTGGGTTAGATGAAGGCAATTATGAGGTTACTGTTACTGACCAAACCGGTATTAGTACCACAGCATCATATTATTTTTCTCAAGGGTTTGAAAACCCCTATGAAGTCATTTGCGACCAAGACATTTGTGGATATGCCACTGGTGTTTTTGGTGGAGATTTTAACAACAGTCATTGGCAGGCAAGACTTTTTCCAAAACCTGAACCTCACCACTATATTAGATGGTGGATAAAATCTTCTCCTACCTCTAGTTCCGGATCTTTTGTAGGAGAGGGGCATATGGCAACAATTAATATCAATCGATGGGTTTATTATGAAGTTATTGACCAAATAACTGGGTGTGAGTATGTGAGTGATCTTATTCAATTGACTGGTAGCCCCGGTTGGGAACCTATTGCAGGGACGGAAGTACCGGTATATATTAATGAGAAAAGATGCCCTGGAGATGGTTTTGAGATTGAAATAAATGGAACGCTATACAATGAGGAAAACCCCGAAGGGTCAGAAATAATTCCTAGTTCTACGGGAGAAAATTGTGACTCTATCTATCATATATATTTAGACTTTTCTTATCCCGAAAATAATATTTATGAGACGATTTGCAGCAATGAGGATTATTCAATAGTTGTCAATGGCAATATTTATGATATCAATAATCCATTTGGGCAAGAAACGATTTCAAATGGGAGTTATTCCGGATGTGATAGCGTTATTAATATCGGTTTGATTTTCGTAAACGAAGCTGAATCAGAACCCACTATTATCGTTGAGAATAATGATTCTTGTTTCAGCACCCAAAAAAGATTATCACTAGATGAATCTTATGCTTTTTATAAATGGTCAAACGGTAGCGTCAATCCGACTACCTCTGTTAGGGGAAATGGTCTTTTCACAGTAACAGTAACCAATG
>JAHDCE010000437.1 GCA_020630045.1 Saprospiraceae bacterium
TTCCCAAAATAACGATTCGGCTTTCATACAAAAAATTTCGTGATAACATCTAATGCACAATGTACTTTAATGGAAGAAATAAAATTCATATTATACCAAGCTTTTCAATTGGAATACCATCGTATTCCACGCATTCAATTTTATCATTATCCCGCTTTTGAAAAACCTTATCTGATTCAGTTTTTATTGTATAAAGACCAATGGGACATCACCAAGTCCATTTTAGACGATCAAGTCATCCATATCATGACAGGATCATACACCGGACATTTGATTGGAAAAACATACAAACAGTTGGATCAAATCAATATTAATGACTTTGGGCTTCATGAAAATTTAAGAGAAGGGAGAGATGGCCATAATGCCGAGCTTACACTTAGTCGAGGTATGTCCAATGCCGTTTTTTCTTGGGCTGAGGTTTCGATGCCTAGCCAATGGGAAGGCTGTCTTCTACCTTTTATCCATATTTTTACAGCATTGGACTCTGCGATTGATTGGAAACATAAAACTTCCTTGAGTTACCAATATATCCAAGAAAATAATGCTTCTTCCATCGTTGAACAATTTGACAAAAGCTATTTGTTATCATTCAAGACAATAAGTTCGATTTAGGAACTTGAAATAAAGCATCATACTTCCGTCATTTATTCAATGGATGAAGCGCGGAATCCCAGCTCTCATTAAATTGCGGTAAAATCAATGACAAATGAAGCGAATATTATTGGTTGAGGACGAGAAAAACATACTGGATATCCTAAAACTCAATTTGGAGATGGAAGGATATGAAGTAGTCAGTGCAACTGACGGACTCACCGCTTTAAAATATATCGAAGAGCAACACTTCGACTTGATGATTCTCGATGTCATGCTTCCCGAAGTGGACGGTTTCAGTATTTGTGAAAAAGTCAGGCTTCAAAACAATGACGCTCCTATTATATTTTTGACGGCAAAAGATGCGGCACAAGACAAAATCACGGGACTCAAAAAGGGCGCGGACGATTACATGACCAAACCCTTTAACTTGGAGGAACTATTGCTACGCGTCGCCAACTTAATCAAGCGAAGCCAAAAGCAAAGCCAAAGGATATTGGAAACTTGTGAGTTCGGTGGTAACAAAGCCAATTTCACGACCTATGAAGCGGAAGGACAAACCGGCCATTTCCGATTGACGCAACGAGAAGCCATGTTACTCAAATTATTGGTCGAACGCGAAAACGAAGTCGTTTCCCGACAACAAATACTGCAAGCGGTTTGGGGTTATGATGTTTATCCATCTACTCGTACCATTGATAATTTTATCCTCGCCTTCCGGAAATATTTTGAAAAAGACCCGAAGAACCCGATACATTTCAAATCCATTCGAGGAGTCGGATATAAATTCGTCAATGAATAATAAATATTATCACATTTTTTTGTCTTCTATACAAAAAATTTCGTGATAACATCTAAAAAAAGTCCCGTCCCGATGGGAATCGGAACGGGACAAGACGGCAAAAATCAAAACAAAATTCGATAGGGTGCGATATTCGGCCGCTTACTTGGCCTTGACAAATTTCTGTGTGTTTATTTGTCCGTCCGCTGTTTGGATCGTCAAGAAGTAATATCCTTCAGCAAAGGAGCTCACATCTATTTTTCTTCTGTTGCTTCCGGCATCCACCATATCACTTTTCTGAATCACGACTCTTCCGGTCAAGTCTCGGATGATGATTTCAACATCTCCTTCAACTAAAGTTTCGAATTCGATATTCAAAAAGTCTACGGCAGGATTCGGGAACAATGCCATTTCCGATTGGCTGATACCTTCTTCTTGTTCACGCAACTGGAATCCGCTGGCGATTTCAAAGAAGTGGAACTCAGAGAACTGTGACCAATGTGTCCCACCACAAAAGGAACGAGTACGGTATTCATAGGTGATATTCGGATCAAGTCCGGTAATCGTGGCGAATGGATTCACAGTACCTTTGACTGACCATGCCCCTACTCCAGCAGGACGATATCTTACTTGATACTTAGTGGCGGATGGTACCGGATCCCAAGTAATCTTCACTTGTGAATTGGTTTGGAATATGACGTGGTAATTCGTAGGATAAGTACAGGTCGCATTAAAGAACCTTTCCATATCAGTGAATGGTCCCCAACCATTTTCACATTCAACGCGCATTCTGTATTCAATCCAGCGACTGGTCGGTAAACCTGTCAAATTCACACTGGTGGAAAATACACCTTTGGTCGTCCAAGCAGCCGTCCCTTTTTCACGGTAACGAACCTGGTATTTAATCGCTCCCGTAACCGGTGTCCAAGAAATAGTCGCCGTAGTCGGCCCCGTTACATTCACCCAAGTAGAATCAGGCGTTCCGCAAGGACAAACACCGGTAGGATCAGTTACGGTAACGATAGCGGTACATGTGGAAGTCAATCCGGCAGCATCGGTAACGGTCAGGGTAACTACATTTTCTCCTAGGTCAGCACAAGTGAATGAAGTTTTATCAGCGGATACATAGTATTCAGGACAATTGTCATAAGACTCCGCATCAATCAACAAGTAGTATACAGAATAAGGATTGCCCCAAGGGTCGATTTCTTCATATTCTCCATCTATTACCGCGGTTCCGTCTGCTTCTAATTCAATCGTAACATCCGAACATGAAGCCACCGGAGGAATAGTGTCAGCGACATAGTCCACGACAATTGTCAAATCAATCATACAATCAGGATCTCCAGTATCACGAGCATATACGGTATAAGTACCATCCATCAAGTCGCCAAACCAACCGCTAGGTCCCCAAGTAGCACCTCCTAAGCTGTACTCTATGCCTGTACAAGTTCCACAAATCGCCGATACATTGATATATCCGTCACCGGTAAAAATCCAAGGATCGAAACAAGTGAAGTCACCTACTTCCCAATTCACCCAAGTCAAATCACAAGAATCTTGTGCACAAGGATCCAACATCAAAGGGTGATAATCATTATGGAGGAACATAGTAGAAGTCGTTTGAGCCATTTGATAAATTTCTTCAAACCACTCTGTTTGCAACTGATATGGAGGATTTACTTGATAAGGAATATCCATCGGAGTTCCTGCGATATAAGGACATTCATGAGCAATCGTATCATGTCTGTTTAATGCGATGTCAAAATCGGTAACTGTTGTAGTAGGATATGATTTGGTAGAGCCACCGAAAACGATATGAGAATTTACATTCAGCATCGGATTTTTCTCACTATCCGTGCCTTCATATATCCAATGATTGATCATGCCTCCGGTCGCTAAATCCATTTCCATCAAAACGATTTCATTATCAATCGTCAATGGAGAAGTAACGAATCCGGTCATGAAGTTAAAATCAAAATGGGATTGCTTAGGATCGGCACGGTTTCCGGTATCATTGATATCCCAACGGCGTTGCCATATCGGCCAATCAGATGCTGACAAATTCATCATCAACATATCTTCTGAGAAAGCGAAATTGGTGAAATCAGGATTGATACTTCCGTAAACGATTTTTTCTCCTGTCGGGGTTTCACGCATTTCCGTAGCGAACTCATTCAAGGGAGAGCCCACTCCGAAATGGTGCATGATAGCTCCTGTATTGACATCGTACTTTACGAAGTAAGCGTCATGAAAGCCGGCACCCTGATACAAAGCTCTCGAACCGCCATGTGCCCAGATATTTCCATCCATAGCCAGCGAAAGTCCTTCGTGCCAATCAGAACCATTGATAATTCCTTGTCCAGAACGCTTCGCCCATATCAACCCGCCGGTCGGAGAAATCCTTCCAGCCAAGAAATCTTGGTAATTCGGTGATGACGGCTGGGTCGTATGACCAGCAAATACCACTGAATTATCAGGAAGCAATACCATGTCTTTTGCAATGTGGTTCCTATTTGTAGTAAAAATCTCCATGCTGTTCAACATGTTGAAATCCTTGTCCAAATGCAAAAAGAAAATATCCTTTTTCCCTCCCGGGAAATCAAAGAAATTTCCGATGACATACATAGAGTTGTCTGCCAACTCCAATACTTTTTCTACTTCGATATTCGCAGTGGGATGAACCAATATGGCTTTATGTAGTTCGTTGAAATCAAAGTCGGTTCGTAGGAAATATACCTCTCCCAATCCCTGTGGATTAGAATTGATATCGCCATAAGTCACATAGCCTCCTAGCGTGGATTCAAATACGCCTTTGGATTGTTCGGCATATTCAGCGCC
>JAHDCE010000438.1 GCA_020630045.1 Saprospiraceae bacterium
CGGTATGATTCATTATAATCGAAGAGCGTCACCCAATGGGTGGTGCTCTTTTTTTTATTGATGAACTTATTTAGGAATATTCTCGAAATGAAGTGAAATAATTATGGCGACACTGTTTTGTTCTTTGGCGATTCGAAAAGTGAAGACATAGCCGCAGCTCTATGGCCAACCACTCAATTCCAAGTATAACTCGCAGGCGATTTTATGAATGGTATCATAAAGTGACGCGATCAGAAGATGAAACTTATTGATGTTGTGAACATTTATTTTTATTTGGAAATGGGCGTTTTTTCATTAGATGTTATCACGAATTTTTTTGTATGAAAGACGAATCGTTATTTTGGGAATCAACAAGGCATTCGCCGCAAAGCATAGCCTTAGCTACGTTTAAGGGGAATAACGAAGTGGATTTTCAAAATAACGGTTTGGCTATACTCAATTTTTCGCGATAACATCTAATGGGTTCGTTTTTTTTCTCTTATTCAAAGCACGGTGATTTTTGTTTTTTATGGGGTATGATGGGTGTTTTAAATTTGGATTAAAATGATTCATGGTTTTGTTCGCGTTTCCTCGTAGAGGTTTTGTTGTGTAGCTTTTGTTAAGTTTTTGACTAGAGTTTATTGAACAAATGTGAGGGGTTTTATTATTTAAGAAGTGTCATTGTTTTAATTTTAATATTTGTTTGAAGTCAAGTGTAATTCGTTGCTGGCTAGTTGTTTGTGTGTTTTAATATTTTGGACTTAGTTAAAGTTTCGCTTTTTTTTCTCAGAATGTTTTTTTGTTTCTAAATTAGAGTAGAAAACCAAATTTTTTAAAGGGAGTTTTACCCTGGATTTCCTTAGAGAGTAGTGCTAAACAATATAAACACAAAATCCATTTCTAGTACTTCTCCAAATAGTTAGGACTAATACCAATATTCTAAAAGAAATCCTTTTAGGGTTATTTCTATTGCAGTAATCCAAGTGTTTTTCTTTTAGGGGGAGGGATAAAAACTATGACAAACCAATAATTGATTTTTATTCTTCCTTATTAAAAAAGGCTGTTGATTTTTGATGTCTAATACAATTTAGTATTTGTATTAGCAGTCCTTTTTATGTCTGTTTTGAATTTATTATACCTAAAATCTTATATAAATATGAAGTCTAAAATTGTAATCTGTTTTGTCTTCTTTTTGTTATTAGGAACTTCTGGTTTGTATGCACAAAATGCAAGCAAATCCGGAACCAAATCAACAAAAAGTCTGGTGAAGGGAGAAGCTGGTACTCCAGCGGATGCACGCTCTGAAAGGGCGGCATTCAAACAGGAAAAACCTATTCCTAACATGATTGTGGAGAAGGAAATCAATGCACGTTCAACTAGGACAGCTCCTCCTTCTGATGTGGTTTCTAAAAAATCTCCTGGCTATGTTCCTTCTACCGAAGTGACGACTAAAAAAGAAAAAGTCGATTTGCCGGCCGATTCATTTTTTAAGCGGAAAAAAAGGACGATTCGAAGACTTAAGCCTGCGATGTCAAGAGCAGAATGGCTCAAGTCTAAGAAATCCGAATAATTCACTCAAACAAAACAGAAATTTCGAATATGAAAAAGATATTATACACTATTATTTTTGTACTAGGAGCGGGGCTGTGGTTTTCAGTGTCCGCCCAATGTGCGTTTACCGATAGATCGTCCACTTTCTCAGGGCCGTCTATTCCTGCGGACGGATGTTCGGTAGAAGTGGGAGATTGTCTGGATTTTGGTTCAGCCATTACTTTCAACTTGGTAGCTGGTGAAACCTACGAATTTAGCTTGTGTTCCAATAGTGGAGCAGGTGGCGGTCTTTTTGAAGACAATATATTTGGAGGTTGTTTCAATTCTGGAGCTGATTACGGTACCGCTGATCCTCAAATTTCGGTATTTGATGCCGTGACCAACGGTTCTGCGGGTGCTGCCGTTGCTGCCGATGATGACAGTTGTGGCCCTGCTGGTCATGATCCCGCTCAAAATGCTCCGGTCGTAACTTATACGGCTACAGCTTCCGGTCGTCATGATGTCTTGGTAAATGGAGCTGGTTGTTCTACAGGCGGAGGAGTCGTATTTACAATGGGAGTGCGTTGTACTTCTTGTGGAGGAACTCCCACGGGACAAACAGTTACTTCAGGAACGACTGCAGCCGCTATGGCTTCTGATTATGCAGGAACGGGAGTAACAGTTGCAAATGCGACGGTCACCGGTGTGAGCCACGCCTATGGTTCTTATGATTTGTCCGGCCCGGGTCTAGGAACAGGTTCTGTTTTAACTTCAGGAGCTGCGACAAACGTAATCGGTCCCAACCATTCTGATAACTATACATCTAACAATGGTTTGGGAGGAGATGGTGACTTAGCTACACTTTTAGGGACTGCCGCATCTAATTTATACGATGCTACAATCTTAGAATTTGAATTCACCCCGGCAAATGCTTATATGAATATTCCGTTATTTTTTGGTTCTGAAGAGTATAACGAATTCGTAGGCTCTGGTTTCTTTGATGGCCTAGGGATTTTCATCGATGATATTACGAATGGCCCCGGAGGATGTGACTTAACGACTACTAGTGAAGATATTTATGGTGGTAATTTGGGTATTGAATTTATTAATGCTACCAATAATGCATCTGATTATATAGATAATACTGGTACTTGCCCTACAAATACCATCGCTTATGATGGTTATACCAATGTCATAACCGGCGTAATTCAAGTGACGCCGGGAAGGACATATAAAATGAAAATTGTTGTAGCAGATGTAGGAGATGCCATATATGATTCGGGGATATTCTTGCCAACAGGAGGATTGTCGTCGACTGGTACTGATCCGGGAGGTTCTATTCTTGTCGCTGATTGCCCGATTACTCCTGTGAATGACGATATGTGTGATGCTATTCCGTTACAGGTAGATGGGGGTCCGGTAGCAGGGACAGCAGCCGGTGCCACAGATTATGCCCCGGCTGATCAAAATGGTAATTTCTTCAGTGCTTTCTCTGGTGGAGATGTTTGGTACTCTGTAACATTGCCGCCTTCTGCAAATATTGATATTACCGTAACGGCTACTGATCCTACACACAACCCTGTCATCAATGTCGTTCGTGGTTGTGGTATCGGGACTTGTGCCGATCCTGAACTTCGTGGATGTTCTTGTGATGCCTTAAATCCAGAGAATACATTAATGGTTGACGCTAGGTCACCTGATGTTTCTTCCGGTTCGGGTTCTTCGGTAGAAACCCTTAATATTGATGTTTCAGGTGGAGGGCTAGGAGCTGAAAATGGAGGTTATACTTACTATTTAGGTATTGAAACAGGTACAGGTGGAACACTGACTGACTTCACGATTGAAATAGAAGATGTCAGCCCTGCCGATTCCGCCTTGCAACCTTCGAATGATGACTGTATCAACGCAACTGAAATTGTTTCACGATGTCAAGCGACTCCTGGTACGAACCGATGGGCGACGATTCATTGTGATGATCCGCTCGCTCCTGAATTCAATGCTTCTTCTATAGAAAATACAGTATGGTTCTATTACACCGCTCAAGATGCCGGCAACCATGATATCATACTAGATACCAAAAACTGTGATGGTACTGCGGGACTCCAATTCGGAGTCTGGGACGCCGGTAGTAGCGGCTTGGACTGTGGTGCTGTCAATATTGATGATAATAGTATATTTGAAGCTGCTCCGGGTACTGCTGGAACAACATATACGGTGTCATTTACTATCGGTAATACTTATGTCTTCGGTATTGATGGTAACGCCGGTGATGCTTGTGACTTTACCCTGGAAATTATTCCTGCCTCGGGTTGTTGCCCGGCTCCGGATCCGGGAGATGAAATTTGTGATGCGATCGTGATTTCCGGTGATGGAACCTTTGGCCCTTATTCTAATATTTGTGCAGAAATCCAGAATGCGGAAAATGGAGAGCAAGGTTGGCCCTTCGGAGGTTTGACTACTTGCGATATCGAAAATACGGTTTGGTTTGCTTGGTCACCTGCTGTTTCCGGAGATTATGTATTCTATGTATCAGGAACATCGGCGTCCGGTATAGATCGTACATGTGTGCCTGATCCTGGTGGAGGGTGTTCGGAGCCACTTCCTACATTCGATAGTTACATTAGGATTTATGACAATGTAACAGGTGATCTCGGAACAGCTCCTCCAGGTAGTG
>JAHDCE010000439.1 GCA_020630045.1 Saprospiraceae bacterium
CTTCACCTCTTTTACCGGCAATTCTTCATCTTCAATCAGAGAAGAATCTGAAATACCATTATTTCTGAAAAAGAAAAATAATCCGGCGAGGAACCCAAGGAGCAAAATGGATGAACCGATATATGCAATTGTTTCACCTGTGTAATAAGAAATCGGTTCGAATTTCATTTCCAACTTGTGTTTACCCGCAGGAACCTTAATGGCTCGAATCGCAAAATTGGCTTTCACAAAATCATCATAGGGTTGCCCATCTAGATACATCTTCCAACCTTTACTCGGTGGGTAATACATTTCGCTAAACATCGCCAATTGATCTGAAGTCGCGTTGTATTCATATTCCATTCTATCCGGATGATAGTTCGTTAATCTGATAGAAGCTGTAGAATCCTTTTTAATTTGGAAACCACCTAACTGGCCGGCATACTGTTTTTGGATGACCGCCTTTCTCTTGGTATCCAAATTCGCCAAGGCCGCCAATTCTTGATCGGCATTGTCAACGACTTGATAGGAATCGACGAACCAAGCATTTCCGCAAGCTTCGTTCATGGGCATCGCCCTATTTTCATCAGCAATTACATATTTAGTATTCAACATTCCCAAAATGTTGCGATGTTGCATGGGTTGTTTGAGGTATTGGTCGATCAGCTCTTGAAATAACATCAGTTTGGCAGACATATAACCTCCTACGCTTTTATGATGGTACGAAGCTCTAGCGTCTTGGTAAACCGGCCCGGATAAATCCAAAACCCGGTAATGCGGATCCTTATCTTTTAATACAGTATTGTCAGCATTGGTCGGTTTGATTTCCGTTTGATATTCATTTACTGTTACAAATCGGTCATTATAAATCACCCTCTTGGCAGAAGTCCAAGTATCGGCGAGGATTAAAAGCAAAATGGGAATTAACGCCCAACTCGCCTTGATTTTTTTATTGGTGTATAAATAAACTGCCGCAGAAGTTAATCCTACGAATAGAATAGAACGCAAAACATCCATTCTCATCAAATATTGGCGACTATCGACTAACAAGTCTTTAAACTGTTGATCTTTGCTTGCATAGCTAAAGTCCATTGCGGCGGTACCCAATAACATCAATACCAAAATCCCCAACAAGCTACCTCCAGCGAAATACAAGGCCCGTTTTTTCTTTTCCATGGTGATGTTCTTATTGAACAGCTCTTGCATGCCCCATGCCGCCATGATAATAAACATGACATGTACCAGTCCCATTGCCATGGAATGCGCTCTGAACTTATTAAACATAGGTAATATGTCGTAGAAAAGCGGAGTCAAAAAGAAGTTTCCACTCCAAGAAATCATCATCATTAATAATGCTCCGGCGGCGAAAAACCATTTGGACATATCACGGACTAAGAACATTCCCATCAGGAAGAAAAACCAAATGATCGCACCGAAATATATGGAGACACCGGGTGTAAAATCATTTCCCCGATAAATACTGCTGGCTATAGCTTTCCCTGCATTTTCTTCAGCCTCTTTTTGAGACATCCCTTGTTTTTTGAAATAGTCGATGTATTGGCCGGATGCTTTCTTGTAAAACTCAGTCTTTCGGTGAGACCGTTGCTCGTTACCACCACCATAATAGTTTTGTACCAATGTAGGAAACACGGCTTCACTGATTCCCAATCCAAAAGAAGTTCCATATTCTTTATCAACACCATCTAACCCTTTTTTTGCGGCTAATTCGGACTTCCCCCTTTGTGTTTCTTTGGAATATTCATAGGTTGTCCAGATTCGTGTCAAATTGGCTCCGAATGCCAACAATGCCGCTATCAAAACTGCCCCGCTCGCCTTAGCGAATGTACTCCATGAAGCATTCATGGCCGATCGTACTAATTCGATTAAAATAAAAAGTCCGGCCAACATTCCGGAATAGTAGGTAATTTGTAAATGGTTGGCGTAAATCTGCATTCCCAAAGCCAAGCCAAATATTCCGGCTCCGATTAAAACCCTTCCTCTAAAAGCTGTAAATAGACCGGCAAAAATCAATGGAACGAATCCAACTGCAATCATTTTGGTAGAATGGCCGGCTTGTGCTAAGTCCATCTGATACGAACTTAACCCGGCAGCCACCGCTCCACCAAGGGCGATCCTCCAATCAATTCCAAGAATAATCAATCCAATATAACAACACATCATTGTCAAAAATGCCATAGCATGTAATGACCCAATCCCATTTTGCAACATCAATAAGTAAAAGGGGTAAGACAATAAATTGCCATTATTCTTACAATGAATTTGAAAGGTAGGCATTCCGGCAAACTGGGCATTTGTCCATAAAATTTGCTCTCCATTATTGGCTTTCCGGTATTGCTTGATTTCAGTTTGCATACCATTCGCTTGCTTGTGGTCAAACTGCTTCATTTTTTTGCCATGAATGGCATATGGAGCATAAAACCCAAAAGCGATGATTAGGATTACAATCAGAGAAATGAAATGCGGAATCAGCCGTTTCAATGTATCATTCATATCTGAGAAATTTGGGGTGGTCAAGACTTTACCACCTGAAAATTTATGTCCAAAGGTATCAAAAAAGGTTGATTTACTTTTGTCTTATCCAAGTGGTTTTTTGTCATAAAACATGTACACCTTGTTCAGGTGAGACATGGTAGATTTCCGCTTGGATATCAAATACTCTTAAATAAGCATTTTGAATTGCTGACAAAGCTCCATCCAAGTGAGCGGATTCGACCAAATTCAATGTACAACCGCCAAAACCTCCCCCCATCATACGACTTCCCATTACGCCGGGTTGTATGGCGGCCAATTCCATAAGGAAGTTCAATTCCGGACAACTCACTTCGTAATCGAGGTTCAACCCATGATGCGACCCCTTCAGTAGTTTTCCAAGTTTTAGAGCATCTTTTGTGGCCAAGGCCTCCTTTGCCGCAATTACCCGATTGTTTTCTTCTAGGACGAATTTTGCCCTTTGGTATGGCAAAGAAGACTTATCCAGCACTTCCAACATTTTTTCCGACACCATGCTCAGGTCATCTACCCCTTCATTTTTTGCTTGAATTTGCTCCAAGGCGGATTTGCATTCTGCGACCCGGTCATTGTATCCTGAGGTCAGGTTGGAATGTTTGACCATCGAATTGATCAACACCCATTGATAGCCCGGTAAATCAACAGGAACATAGTCAAACTCCATCTCCCTACAATCAAGCATCATGGCATATCCTTTTTTGCCGAATAAGGAAGCGAACTGATCCATAATACCACAATTGGTTCCTACGAATTGATGTTCTGCTTTTTGACATAGTCGGACCATATCCCAACGATCCAAATCCAAATCGAACAAACGATTGAGGGCGAAGGCGAATCCGCATTCCAGTGCGGCGGAAGAACTCATACCCGAACCTATCGGGATGTCTCCTCCTAGGACGACCTTAAAACCTCCTACCTCACAATCTTTGAATTGTAGTTGTTGTAAAACTCCTAGTAAATAATTCGCCCAAAGTTTTGAAGATTTGCGGATGTCCTTGACATCCCCTTCAAAGGTTTCGTCCATATCTAAGGCAATCATGGTCATTCCATTTTCCCCGGAAGGGGAAATAGAAAAATAAATACCTTTATCCACCGCAGCAGGAAGCACTAAACCACCATTGTAATCCGTATGCTCACCAATGAGGTTGATACGACCCGGAGCCATGATTTCCAAAGCGGGCGGATGTCCGAAGCGATCCACGAAAGCTTGACGAACCCTTTCTCTTGTTGTTTGATTTTGAATCGACATCTCACAAAGATAGGCGAAGGAATTATTTCAAAAAGGAAAAAAATCCGCATATTCGAGCCATCGAAAAAAGAATAGTATGGCATCCATCGACTTTTCCAATGATCCACATAGGAGATACAATATACTTACCGGAGAATGGGTATTGGTTTCCCCTCATCGTACCAAACGCCCTTGGCAGGGAAAAACCGAGCAAGTTTCCAAGGAAAAAAGACCGACTTATGACCCTTCGTGTTACTTGTGTCCCGGCAACATCAGGGCAGGCGGAAAACGCAATCCGGACTATAAAGAAACTTTCGTTTTTAAAAACGACTTCGGGGCATTGGTCGAGGAATCAGCCCCTGCTTCTTATGAAGACGGACTCTTGAAAGCAGAAGGGGAAAAAGGGATTTGCCGTGTCGTTTGTTTT
>JAHDCE010000440.1 GCA_020630045.1 Saprospiraceae bacterium
AGTTGATAGTGATTATTTGGGGATGATGACGCCTTTCGGTAGGAATGGTGATGGATCCGCTCCGCCTTTGATAATCTCTCGGACGATGGTTGAGCTGAAATGTGAATATTGTGGTTCGCTGATGAGGAAAATGGTTTCTAGGCCTTCTCCTACTATATTATTGAGTTGGGAAATGGTTTTCTCGTAATCGAAATCGGAAGCGTTGCGAAGTCCACGCAATAAATATTCAGCACCTACTTCTTGGCAATAGTGAGCGGTCAATCCTTGAAAATGGGCGACTTCGACATTGGCTTCGTTTTTAAATACTTCTTCCAACCATGCGAGGCGTTGTTCTAGGGAGAACAAATATTTTTTTTGGGAGTTGACTCCAATCGCCACTATGATTTTATCGAACAGAGGAACGGCACGAAGCACCAATTCAACATGACCTTTGGTGATGGGATCGAAGGATCCCGGGAATACTGCAATTTTCATACGCTATTCAATTAAATCTGACGACACATTTTTTTCATCCAAGCTTTCTCTTCGTCATTCAGCCTAGGGGATACCTTGTCCCAGACTTCCTGATGATAATCATTGAGCCATTTTACTTCTTCGTCCGTCATCATCGCCTTGTTGACCAAGGATAAATCAATCGGGAATAAAGTCAAGGTTTCGAATTTTAGGAAGTCGCCGAATCCATTGTTCCCGGAAGGGACAGCCAACACTAGATTTTCAATACGGATACCGTATTCGTCCGTGAGATAAAATCCGGGTTCGTTCGACAAGAACATCCCTTCTTTTATTTCTCCCATGTATCTTCCTTGTTGGTTGGGACCGATACCGCTCGGTCCTTCATGAACATTGAGGAAGTATCCGACACCGTGCCCCGTTCCATGTCCATAATTGAGGTCGGCGTTCCAGATGTGATGACGAGCCAACATGTCCAATTGTATTCCGATGGTACCTTTTAAAAAATGCTGGCGAGCTAAGGCGATATGACCTTTCAATACCAAAGTATTGTGTCTTTTTTGAGCGGCGGTCGGTGTGGAAAGGGCGATGGTTCTTGTGATATCGGTCGTTCCATTGAAATATTGTCCACCGGAGTCCAACAGCAACATACCATCTTTTTCGAGCGCAGCGCATTTCCCCGGAAGGGGTCTATAATGAACGATAGCGCCATTGCCTTTGTAACCGACGATGGCATTAAAGCTTTCACCATAGTAATCTCCTTGTGCCCGACGGCATTCGATGAGATGCTCAGCGACCTCTATTTCCGTTACCTTCCTTGTTTCCAACTCCTTGTCCAACCACATGAATAGGCGGGTCAAAGCGACAGCATCCTTGAGCATGGCTTCACGGATATGAGCTACTTCTTCTGCCGTTTTTTTGGCCTTCAAATCGGTTGATACGGTTCGTCCATATACGACATCGCAATGTTCGGGAATGGCGTCGAATATTTTAATATTTACGCGTTCCCTTTCTAGGAGGATTTTGTAGCCTTTCGGCAAAATTCTCAAGAAATTGAAAATGCCTTTATATTCTCTGAGGCGGACTCCGTCCGCTTGTAGAGCGGCGATAGTCGATGTATCCATTTTGGATTTATCAATGTATAGATAAACGTCATTTTTTTCAATGACAGCGTAAGCGATGGCAACCGGATTACATTCTACATCGTGTCCTCTCAAATTGAATACCCAAGCGATATCATCCAAGGTCGTGAGAACGTGTCCGTCAGCATCTCCCATGCCCGAGCGAACATCTTTTATTTTTTCACCCCTACTTTTTCCGGCGAATTCAGTAGGATGGAGAAATGCTTTTCCGTTTGGTAATTCAGGTCGGTTTTGCCAAACTTTTTCGAATAAATCGTGGGCATAATTCACATCGATACCTTGATCGACAAATTTATTTTCATAGTGCCGAACTCCTGCAATGGAGAAATTCGCTCCGTCTATACCCAAAGTGTCTCCTTTCTTGAGTTCGGCAGACAACCAATCAACGATTCCGGGAACACCGGGCATTCCCATTTTGTACAGGTCGATACCCGTTCCGGCCAATTCCTCTTCTCCTTGTAAAAAATATCTTGAATCCGTCCAAAGTCCGGCTTTGTCCGCAGTAACGACAACCGTTCCGGCCGAACCGGTGAAACCGGATATCCATTCACGACACTTCCAATGTTCTGCTACGTATTCACTTTGATGTGGATCACTACTAGGAATGATATAGGCGTCAATAGAGCGATTATTCATCGCTTCACGCAATGCTGATATTCTTTCTTTTACTTTCATAATTCGAAAAATTAGGAATAAGTACCCGAACAAAAGTAATTCATTTCATGAATTGTGGCAACTTCGCCATTTTTCTTATAGGTAGAAGTAAGGAAAATTCATAAATTAGGAATTATCATCATCCATTGGCATTTTTTTTGTGGCATAGAATAAAACACATTAAGAAAATCATAACATAAAACACCGAGGGGAAATGAGTAAACCGTTACTTGGCATTATACTGGCAGTTGCTATCCTTTGCTTGGGGACTTATGCCGTATTTCAATCAAACGACATTGATGAGTTAGAAGCGACTATTGACCAAAGCGAACAAAAGGTAGATAGTTTGGAAGAGAACCTCACCGATCAAAAGAAGAGAACGGTGAAGTTAGAGGCTGAAAATCAAATGCTACGCGATAGCATTGAAAAGTTGAATACCGTCATTTCGGATTTAAGAATAGAGTTGGCGAAAGCCAAGGATGAAGCGAAGGAGTTGAAGGGTAAATTGAGGCGGAGAGAGGCAAAATACCAAGATCTAAAAGATGAAATCGCCAGACTTTACAAAAAAGACAAATTGGACAAGGCCAGAATCAAGACTTTGGAAATTGAAAAATCCAGGCTGCGCAATGCGATGGATGATATGTCCAAAGATTACGCATTGGCCTTGAAGGGAGCCCAAAATACGACTGAAGAAATCAAAGATCGTGAGGAAAGCTTGAGCCGTTGGCAAGCCATCAGTTCCATCACCAACAATACGCGTGTGAAATTCAGGAATGTCATTCCTAGGAAATATATGGGCAGCCCTAGGGTTTTGGATCAAGTAAAGCCCGGTACGACAAAATGGAAACACACGGATATCAGTTTACAATTGGAATACCCCGGCAATCATAAAATGATATTGGGTCAGACTTTTATGTTGGAGATTTTCGATTTGGACAATGAAGAAGTATTATCCTATATCGAGCAGAATCCGAAGTTTCCTAAAAATGACCAAAAGGGTTTGTTTTTCAAATATGATGGCAACTTGGTCGAGTTGGCCTATACCAATACCCAAAAGAAACGAGCTAAGAATTACGAAATTCGAATTTATTTGATGAAGGACGGGGAGGAATATGAATTGAGTCATGGTGCGCTCGTATTCGCAGAAAACGGAAACTTTAAAAGGATTTGATCAATTCAAATTGAATCGTCTCTTCACTTTGTCCATATCCACTTTTGTTTTTATCAAAACGCCCAGACCTTCTTTTTGAGTAACTTTTTGAAGTGCTTCATCCGTTGAAAACTTGGAGAGATATCTCAACCAATTCAATAATTCCCTAGTAGATGGCGCACGTTCCAAACCGAGTTGTCGAAGTTGGTAAAACAATCCTAAACACCTTTCGACCATTTCTCCAGGGATACCATAAAAATGTTTTTCTACGATTTCCTTCATCATATCCGGTTCGGGGAATGTGATGTAATGATAAATGCATCGCCCCTTGAAGGCGGTGGGTAATTCCTGTTCACGGTTACTGGTAATAACAATGGCCGGCATATCTTCCTCCGTCGCTTCAATCACTTTTCCGGATTCAGGCAAAACAAATTTGCGATGGCTCAACGCGTACAACAAATCATTGGGGAATTCCCTAGGAGCCTTATCGATTTCGTCGATTAACAAAACCGAGTTTTTATTGGCATATGATTGGGCGCCCGGACCATGAATAACATAATCATCCAATTTTTCGGTCGTCCGTCCTCCGGTGCTTAAGCCGTCCAGTCCTTTTTCAGAACGTTGGGCATTCAGGACTTCCACTTGTGAGTCTCTCAAATATTTCACATGATCGAATTTGGCGACGAACTGTTCGACATTACTTTTCGACCCTACCGGATATACATATAAATCCAATTCCTTGTCGTTGGCGAATTGGATGG
>JAHDCE010000441.1 GCA_020630045.1 Saprospiraceae bacterium
CAGTAGTGTCATTCGCCAATTCGAGAACAGTAACCGGCGTATTTTTAGGCGTTGCTGAGTGGTCATTTACTGCGTAAATAATCGGGTATGCCGGCTTGGCCAAAGGACAACTAGCGGCATCATTACTTTTTACGGAAATGCCTGAACCAATTAATGTGGATTCTGAAGTAGAAGGGTCAACTTGGTAAATGTTTCCTGAAGCATTCATCGTGATATATAATTTTCCATCACAATAACTTCCGTTGGCTCCGGAACCTCCTTCAGTTGTAATTGAACCGGTCAATGCAATCGGAACAACTCCTGCCGTATTCGATGTCAAATCAAAATAGGCCAATTGGGTCATATCGCCCGTATTGGTATTGTACAAACGATTGTCCAACGGATTGTATGAGAAGTCACCGCCTCCTACGAATCCGGAAGAATTACTGACCAATGAAGAGGTCTTATTGACCACGTCAATATTGTAAATCAGGTCATCCACACTATAAACATAAAAGTTTCCATTGGTGTCAAAAGCTCCCGTATTAAATCCATTGTCAGGGAGTCCGACTGATCCCAAGTCGGTAAGGGTTCCGTTGGCGTCAATTCGGTAAAGACTATGCGGAGTGCCCGATTCATATGGCCAACTCAATGCATATAAAAAGTTATCTACGGTATTATACCCCATAGTGTTATATCCCTGAGTAGGCCCATAAGTAGCAATCGTGTCGAATTCTACAGAATTTCCATCTGAAATGTGCCTGATCAGTTGGTAGCTGACACCTAGGTCACCGGAATAAATTTGGTACATGTCACTACTACAAGTGAATGGTTGCGGATCCAAAAGGCTAGTAGATGTCGGACACATTGCACCGTCATTCGCATAACTGATAGAAGTGGAGGCAAGGGTTGTTGCCGCTAAGTTTCCAGTTTGTACTTCCTTAATAGCAAAGGTTGAGCCTGTGTTATTAGCATTAATATACAAGGTTCCGTCTCCTGTCATGAACATGGCACCGAAAGTGCCATCTTCCGATAATGGAATTCCAGTTAGATTTCCTAAATTTGTCATGACCCCTGTGCTGGAGTTAATTCTATAAAGTTTTACCGGGTTAGTCGCTTGAGATGTCGTGTAGTAGTGTCCATCTATGGGATTAACGACCATATCGGCAGATTGGGTCACATAATTGACAATCGGCAGATTCGGAAGCATTTTTAAATAATTGGGGGAGCTTGGGTTAAGGTCAACCCTTACGATGTGGTTAATGTCGGGTCGCTTAAGGTGATATATTCCATCTATTGAAAAATCAGCAGTATTTCCACCAACAGTTCCTAAAGAATCCCTCAGTCCTTCTATGTAGAATTTCTGGATATTGTAATTGGCATCCATTCTTAGTAGGGTATCAGCAGTAGAATTGTCATTCACCATACCCCCTGTAAAATCAATATATGTTCCCCAAAGATATCCGTCAGCGGAATTGTATCCGACTCCATTCATAAGATATGGTTGGGGTACTACTAACGGATTTTTGATGATTGTGTCGCCTGTTACGAAGTTCACCTCATATAGCACTGTCGGGTCACCTTTGAACAGATAACCTGTATTAGTACAAGGGAAAGCCGGGTAGCATTCTGCTCCGCCAATTAAGATTTCAACGCTTGCCGCGTCTTCTAGTTCTGATGTTGTCGGGTCATCGGAAACAATGGCATCTTCTAATCCTGCAACGGCAGTTGATAAACCGGTTAGTGTTGCTTGGTTATCAAATGTATCACCCGCGGCTCCACATGCTGCTTTTACTTCAAGCGTAAAGCTACTCGCTCCGGTTGGGATATCAAGTAAGAAGTTGGCTTCGTTTGTTCCATCTGAAAATCCCGCAACGGCAAGACCAGCGGAAATATTAGCTGCATTTCCTACAAACTCATAACCGGCAGGCAGAATATCCGAGAAAATGATATCATTTAACGTTTGCGTTGTTTGGTTAAAGATGTCAATGGTATACACTAACGTTTCTCCTTCTCTTACTTCGGGAGCGGAGGCAGTCATGTGCATACTTACTCCGAATGGACATGAGCACCCGTCGGAAAGTGATGTAGTTAGGCCAGGGGTTGAGAAAATTATACTACCATCAGTCTTGTCAATTTTTCGCAATCCATATCCGTTATCATAAACATAAAAATCTCCTGCGGCATCGAAAAAAGCAGAGCCTGCACCAGATACCAAGGCTACGTCTGCAACTTCAGTAAAATTACCTGTTACGACATCTATATTGCCCAATCTTGTAGGGGAACCTGTGCTTAATCACGTATTTTTCCATCCGTCGGGTCAACTGCAATATCGGGAATTGAGGTGAATGGGTAACTGGTATTTATGATTTCGTTGGATAATATTGTTGCAGGGTTTGTCGTGAAATCAAGGGTCATTACCCGATTTTCTCCAATAGATGGACAGCTAGTTCCTACATATTTATATAAAACCACCATTGTCCCGTCACTCATGAAAGTACTTGCTGTCCACTGGTTTTCACAATCTGTGCGTGGAATTTCTTGTATACCGCTTCCTGGTGTTGGGGCAGGTATACCCATGTCGGTCATTTTTCCATTTGCATCAATCTGCACCATGGTGTTAATTGGGAAGGGAGGGGTTAAAACAGGGCTTTGGTTTCTGACAAAGCCGTAGATGTAATTGTCTAAATGATTGAATCCGATTGCTCCAATAACTTTGTCATTTAAATTCGCATCAATCGTTGTCAGTGTTGCTCCTGTGGCAGATGTTTCAACGCTCACGAATTGGGATGGAGCGTCGTAAGCAATGTATTTTGTCGAATTGCAGGAAAATGGTGCGGGTACGCAAGGACAATCGCTGTCATAACAGTCAGCGAGGCCGTCCCCATCGTCATCTATTCCATTTTCACAATCTTCGGTTAGCATCAAAGTGACTTTGATGTCATGAAGACTTTCACTTGTCGTTTCTTGTATGATTTTTGAAAAATAGTCTACTAGACTATTTGATTTTGTGTTCGTATCCGATGCGGTTAATTGTTGTGGTAAACCTACAAAGGATAACATTACAGCTAATAGGAATAAGCTGTAAGTTTTTCTAATTGAGTTAAATTGATTCATGGTAACAATCTTCATAATTTCAAATTTTGAATGGGAGAATTCATACACCTGAAATCAATCATTGCACCACTAAAGGTCAGTTCGTGTTGTTTTTTTTTGTTTTTGTGACATGGCTATATTAAGGTTTTGCTTGTTGTACTGGAGGATTAATTTATCTAGTCAATAGTATATGCGTGTATGTTTTTTACAATATGAGTCTTGTTGTATCAGAAAATAGGAGGTTTTTATAGGCCTATCCGATGTGCTTATTTGATTTTATTTTTATCTGTTTAGTAATTTAGAGCCAAAATTTGCTTTTTTTGATTTCATATTTTTGGTATTCAGGATGTAAAATATAATGTGACATGTATATAATGAATAAGACGATTTTCACACTTTTTTTCCTAGGCCTTTTTCTGTTTAGCCTCACATCCTGTTCGGGTAATAAAGACATTACTTTCTTGCGAATGGAAAATGTAAAAGTGAAATCCATTGATAAATCGGGTAAGCTAAAAGTAACTGCTGATGCCGTTCTGAATAATCCCAGAAGACTAGGGGCAAAGGTCAGTTATTTGGAATGTGGTGTTAAAGTGGAAGGAAAAGATATTGCAGAGGTCGCGCAAATAAAGGAGTCCAAGGTTCCGGCTCGATCTGATTTCATTGTACCGCTTGAAACCGAAGTGTCTCTGAAAAAGGTATTTGGTAACTCCTTTTCATTGGCAAAAGGTGCCGTAGATGGTAAAGTAAAAGTAGAATTGGATGGCAAAGTGAAAGTAAAAATCCTAGGAAAAACATTTACCGTTCCATTTGTCCATAAGGAACAAACACCGATTTTTTAAGTTTTCTTGTTATGAAAAAGATATTGACGATTCTTGGCTTATCCATCGCATGTTTTTTGGTGTCATTAGTCATTTTGGCATTGATATTTATACGACCCGTTCCAATTGTCGCGGAGGAGGAAGCCCTTGTTTCCAGTGGAGTATTAGCAGATGTTTTTGAAGGGAGTGGGGCGGATGTCGTATTTCGATTGGAAGGTGATCGTACACGATATTATGTCAATCGAGGTCTTGAAAACGGATTG
>JAHDCE010000442.1 GCA_020630045.1 Saprospiraceae bacterium
GGTAAATCGCCAAGGGACGGGCGATGCCTACGAAGTCCAATTCTCCGTTGTCGAGCGCGGCTTCCATCACTGATTTGGTGCGGAATCCTCCGGTCAATAACAAGGGGGCTTTCGTCCTCGCTCGTGCCTTGACGATGAATTCCATAAAATAGGCTTCGCGTTGCTTGGTGCTTTCCTTTTGCATGGTTCCCATCATGGCGCTCCGCTCATATGTGCCGCCGGATACTTCTATCATATCCATACCTTCAGCTGAGAGCATATCTATGACCTCCAAGGACTCTTCTTCCGTAAAAGCGCCACGTTGGAAATCGGCGGAATTGATTTTGATTCCTACCGGAAAATCAGGACCGACTTGGCTCCTGATACTTCGATATACTTCTAGTGCGAACTTGGCTCTATTTTCTATCTTGCCTCCCCATTGATCCGTTCGGATATTGGTTCTCGGGCTCAAGAACTGGCTGACCAGATATCCGTGAGCACCGTGAATTTGCACTCCTTTCCAACCCGCTTTTTTTGCTATCGCCGCAGTGGTGCCGAATCGTTGGATGATGTCCCAGATTTCCGATTCCTCCAATGCTCGCGGACGAGCGAACATCGCCTTGATGGGCAATTGGACATCGGAAGGACTGACGACTTCTTTATTGAATTTCGGCGCTTGGCGACCGGGATGGTTGATTTGCATCCACAAGTGACTGCCATTCGCTTGGGCGGCATCCGCCCAAGCAGTCAATTCTTTCAAATAGGATTCGTCTTCTATGACCACATTGAAATGTTCGCCCAAGGCGCGGCGATCGACCATGACGTTGCCCGAAACCAAGATCCCGCTTCCTCCTTCACCCCATCTTTTGTATAATTTGATAATGCGTTCGGAGGGTCGTCCTCCCTTGTCCGCATTGTTCTCACTCATCGCCGATTTAACGATTCGATTGGGTATGGTGACTCCACAGGGTAGTGTAAATGGTTGTTGTAAAATGCTCATATTCTTATTATTTCTTCAATCCCATAATCCGCCCCACGTCCCAGATATTCATAAACGGGAAACCCCACCTATTTTTCCTGACTTGCATTTCTTCACGAAACCAAAAATGCAAATCTGAAACGGGATACAAATAACCAAAATGGTATGCAGTATGTCCTTTTCTTTTGGTCGTCATTAAATCAACATCATAACGATATCCTTGTTCTCTTCTATCTACAATTTCTTGGGCATTCATCCTTACTTTTTCGGCTTCCGCCAAATAGTCCAAATGTGAATCGTCTTTCCTCTTTTCCAATTCATTTTTTCGATGATAATATATCGACTTCAAAACAGCGGAGCGGTGCTTGGCACGAAGGAGTGTTATTTCAATACCATCCAACCATTCTTCTAGAACACTTATTTCAATATTAGATTCATTTTTAAAATCATTCAACACCTTTTCATATTCCAATATGAAGTCATCTAAAACAACGATTCCTTCTTGATAAAAACTGTCCAATTCCTCCTTGTCGGCTTTCTTGAACAAATAGGGATATCGCCACCTCGGACGCGGGTGGAATTCACGACTCATTCGTTTTGGAACTTCGTCCAAAACGGATTGGGCGACCAAGTAACGCATCAACTCTTTATCCTTGAAATAATAGTCTTGTAACCGATGGAACTCACGAACATATCCTACGGATTTTTCATCGACTAGCATACTCACAGCGTCCATGTCATCCTCGTTATCAGTATATTTCCAAGACCATCTGGCAATGCTCCAATCGAATAACCAATAGCCCCATTCCCAACCGGATGAAAAGGTCATATGTCCTTCTATTCCTTCTTGTTCCATTCCTTGGATATCCGTCAGGCGAGCAGACAAATAGGGCAATAAGAACATCGGAACAGAGTTGTCGAAAGTCACCCAATATGCGGATTCGGGGAAGTACCATATCTCTCGCAGCCCTTGTTCTTTCTTTAGCAAATCAAACATATGCTTGAGGTTCGGACTCCCGTACACCGGCGCTTTTTCATCATTCAATTCATAGAACATGACGGTGTGTATCAAGACCCCTCTTTCTGCATCGTCAACTTGTGACACTTCGCCTGAATAATTCAATACAGCATCCCCTTTTTTCACGACATGAGCACGACCTATTATTTTAATGGAATTTTCCTTCCCCCATTGCAATATCAAATCCATTAACTCGTGTCTTTTCCCCGAGTTTCCACTCGTGTATTCCGTAGAAGACATTTCAATATTATAGACGTCAAATCCGGCTTCCGCCAAATGATTTAAGTTGCGTAAGACTTGATTCTTTTTTGTCCTAAAAGACGCGGGTGGTTTTCGGTACAGTTTGAATGCCTTTTGTTGTACCATATTCAAGGAGATATCAATCCCCATAATCATCCCCCGTTGATGACCATAATCAACGATTTGCTTGGCGTATGGAATCCAAGTATCTATTTCAATACTACTGAGCAAATTCCATTCGAAATAGTTTTGACCGTTCCTTGCCAGCCAATCTATATACTCCTTAATCTGATTGAGTCCGTCCGGAAAATTTTCATCCAATAAGGGTTCCGTTAATTCTAAGGGGTGCATTGTGTGTAGATGAAAACCTCTTTTGCGGAAGCGTTCTTTCACTTTCCAATTCCAACTTTTGGAAAAGTCCCAATCTAATTTTCGGGGAACTATCGTTTCCCTTGGATGATAAAATCGAAACCCCAGTTTTTCTTGCAACAATGCATATAAAGCAGAAGCAACACCTTCATATGAAGGCGTTGCTAATTCCAATATTACTTTTCCATTCGTATACGTTCCTGACCATTCGAATCCACATTCGGGATAATAAAATGTGGGAGGTTTACCTTCCGGATATTCATGTTTTATTTTAGAAAAAAGCGGAGCCGACGGCTCCGGTAATTTCAATATGATTTTCGCGGAAGCGTCATTTTCATCAACATCGCAGGCACAAGCTTCGGACAATAAAGACTTGACATCATCTATTGCCAAACGAGTTACCGCTTGGTCGTTTAAAGACGGTGGAATTTGTATAGAAATATCCGCCGCGTTCAAACCGATATGACAAGAACATAAAAAGAAAACCCATCCCAAAACCAACCGGTGATCGAAACTCATATTTCCTCTTTAGTAATGCGTTTGTGAACTTCATTGACTTGCATCAATGCTGCGGAGCAATACCAAGGATGTAGTTCCATCACCAAGCGGCCGGCTTTTATGGCCGGGTCGGTTTCGGTCAAAGCCTTGGCTTCTTCTATGGTTTCCACATCGAATACATAAATTCCCCGAAATTCACCATCATCCATAAAGGGTCCGGCTACTACGAGTTTGCCTTCTTCCGCCAAGCGGTTGATGTTGTCCATATGGGCACGTTGTAGTCGTTCCGCTTCCAATGAGTCTTGGTCTCGATTCGGGCCAGCTTTGAGAAAGGCCATCACATATTTGTGCATTCCATAGTCATCGGCACCCAATTTTTTCGCTAGAGCGGCATCGAATCCGTTTGTGGGAACTTCGGGCGTGGTGATTTCTGGTTTTTCTTGTGGTTGGCAAGCGATAATGAGACAGAATAGTATTCCGATAAGCGGTAAATAGAACAAAGAATTTTTCATGGCGTCTTCTTTTAGGTGAAGATACCCGGAGTTCATTACTTGACCAAAACGAAAGCGGCTCAATACAATTTCGCGATACGAACGGTAGGCCCCGGACAAAGTGAACGATGACAATTCATACAAGTATTGACCATGATTTCATATGCTTCGGAGACATTTTCCGGCTCGGCGTTCTTGTATGCCTCGACAGCGGCGATGTACGATTCGCCAAAATTTCGATAAGCTTCGGATGCGGCTTTATCGGGTTCTGTGGCTTGGGCGGTGAATATATGATTGGGGTCGAATGACAAGGTCAACTTTTCGCCTTGGGCGATGCGTTTCTTTATTTCCATTCCATTGTCGAACATTTCACGCATGAGTAGTGCGAGTTCGCTGTCGCCGTTGGGGTTTAATGGCTTTTTGGCCTGTTTGGGTGCATCGCTCATACAAGATAGCATCCCCACCACGAGAGCGATGAGGAACAAATACGACAATGATTTCATCATCAGATAATTAAGTAACAGTCAAATAATAACTTTGCGATTTGACTTATGTTCTTTTTACTTTA
>JAHDCE010000443.1 GCA_020630045.1 Saprospiraceae bacterium
ATTCCCAAAATAACGATTCGTCTTTCATACAAAAAATTTCGTGATAACATCTAATTACACTGTAAACAAAATGAATTACCATGAAAAAAACCTTTACTCTATTGCCATTGCTGTTCATCAGTATCGCCCTTTTCGCCCAAGACAAAATCACTGAAGAACTCCAAGTCTTATATGATGATAAGAAATTTGACAAAATCATATCAGATCATGCGGCCGACTCCAAAAAATATCCGGCAGAAGCACTCTATATCATCGGCAGGGCTTATTACCAAAAGGAAGATGATAAGAATTGCATCAAATTCATGGACTTAGCGATTGAAAAGAACCCTTCTGACCCCGAGTCTTATTTTTCAAAAGGGCTCTCGTATAATTATCTAGGACAATTTGAAAAAGCCATTCCCGCCTTTAAAAAATCCATTGAATTAGACGATTCCCAAAGTAGATATTACAGTGCATTAGGAGATTCTTATTTCAATCTTGAAAAACTTGAATTGGCGTTGGAGGCTTTTAAAAAGGCTACAACAAAAGAACATCCATCTGACCGACCATTTACGATGATTCCGCAGATATACGCAATGTGGGACCAAAAAGAAAATGCGCTAAAAGCATTTTACTTGGCGAAGGAAAAAATCAATAAAAAGTCGGATTCGTATTTAATCGCATTATACAATATCGGTTTATTCGAGTACTTGGATAACAATTATAAAGAAGCGGAAAACGCTTATTTAGAATTATTGGAATTTATCCCTGACGACTATCAAACCTATGCGAAATTAATCCAATGTTACTATGGTCTAAAACAATATGAAAAAGCTGACCCGTATAAGCAAAAACTATACACGGCTTATGAAAAAGGAGTGCTAGAGGATAATTTGAAAGACATGTTTTGTTTCGATCAATTCGTATGGGAAGACAGACGCGTACATGTCTATGAAAAATTCGCCGAACCGGAAGGGGAGCTTTATTACAAGCATGTATTCTATGTATTGAATGACAAAAGTGAAATTTTATTCCAAATCCAAACCGAAAACTCCGTTATGTCCCAAGCACTCGGAGGCCCAAAATATTTATTGGGTCAAACTCAAGACGGTGCCCATTCCACCTTTAATTACGGAATTGAAGAAGATTTCGAATATGACAAGCTGAAGCAACTGGTTATTAAAATACTAGATGGAAAAATCAAACCCGGTGCCACATCAATTCGTGGTTCGAATACGGATGATGATTAATTTACCATGCAATAAGGAAGAAACATAAAAGCTGTATCCCGGAATCATGAAAAATCTCTTTTGATAAAAACAACAAGGTCACGAAAAAGAAAGCCTTGCATCAAAATATAATTATGATTCCGACTTCCGGTGAGGAAGAGCAAGTCTCTTCTATGCACAGTCATACCGAAAAAACCGGACACCACATTACAGCGACCGACATTTGCACATTAATGTTGTATGGAAAATACACCACATGGAAAGAACACTACGTGTATTCCAAAAAATATTTGAGCACATGAAACTGTCAAACCCATGAGTTATTCGTTATGTCCCAGGAATTGATCGACAAAATTGACGAAGACCAAGCAGAAAGGCATCAAAAAAAAGAGGAAGACGGTAAACGCAAAAAAAAGGAAACGGAAACGGAAAAGAAAGAAGGACTAAGTACACTGTGTAATAAGAAGCTGTTCGTCTCTCACCATAATTTATTCGAGAGGTATTTCCATATTTTCAAAAAAAAATCAAAAAAGGAGTCACTTTTTATCTCACCCTTACTCTTTAGTATCAGAAGATGAATGGAAGTATTCAATCCAGAAACCAATCTGCTGTAAATTATTTCGAATACAACTACCTATTGCATGCAAGGTTTCCCCAAATGAATGCCCTGGACGATCTTGAATTACAATCAAAATACAAACCCAAATGCAGTTTTTTTCCCCGCTATGCCGAAAGGCATGGCGGGCTTTTTTTATGAAGTGTTTTGTCACTTGAGTATATTTGGCGCCAAGTTCAATCATCCAATACCACTTTCATGAATATACTGGTCATCAACTGCGGCAGTTCATCCATCAAATCCGAAATTATACATTCCCTTACGGGAAATCGTGAACTCGTCATGCGGGTGGAACGTATTCAAAAAAATCCGGTCATCAAGTTCGGTGACGGAGAAACCATTACGCCGGAAGTTACGGGTCATGAAGCATTGCTTGATTTGGCATTGCCCAAATTATTGGAAAAGCAAGGAGCCGGAGGAATCGCTGCGGTCGGTCACCGTGTTGTTCATGGAGGAACGGAATTCGATGAAGCCGCCGACATTTCGACGGAAGTCGAAGAAAAAATAGCTGCTCTATCGACTCTTGCACCACTCCACAATCCCGCCAATCTTTCCGGTATCCGATTGGCTAAAAAACACTTACCCAATGTTCCCCATGTGGCTGTTTTTGATACTGCTTTCCATTCCACGCTTCCTAGGAGGGCGAAGACCTATGCCCTGCCGAAAGAGTTGCGTGAAAAATACGCCATGCAACGATACGGTTTTCACGGAACGAGCCATGATTATGTTTCGCGGAAAGCGGCGGAGTATTTGAATAAGAGTGTGGAGGAATTGCGTATCATCACCTGTCATTTGGGTAACGGTTGCAGTATCGCCGCCGTAGAATACGGTCGCAGTGTGGAAACGAGTATGGGCATGACGCCCTTGGAAGGGTTGGTGATGGGAACAAGGAGCGGAGATATTGACCCCGGCTTGTTGATTCACCTCATGAAAAATGACGACTTGTCGCCAGAAGGACTTGACCAACTTCTCAATAAGGAAAGTGGACTGAAAGGATTGAGCGGTCAAGGAAACGATATGCGGGACATCATCGAAAAGGCCGCCCAAGGAGATGACGATTGCCGATTGGCGATTCAGGTATTCGCGCATCGGGTCAGAAAATACATCGGCGCTTATGCTGCGGTGATGGGTGGTGTGGATGCTATCGTATTCACAGGGGGCATCGGTGAAAACAGTCAAATGATACGTCACCGGATTTCACAACGACTGGATTTCCTAGGAGCGATATTGAATGAGGATAAAAATCATTTTAGATTGGATGATGAACATCCGGTCGGAGAATTTTCTTGGAACCACAGTCGAGTCAAATTATTGGCGGTAAGGACGGATGAGCAATTGTCCATCGCCCGGCAAACGGCGGCACTGGTGAATAAGAAAAAGGTCAATCAAATTCCGCCGATACCGGTGGCGATTTCCGCTAGACACATGCACATCACCCAAGCAACTTTGGAGCAATTGTTCGGCGAAGGGTATCAATTGACGGAAAGGAAACCCCTTTCCCAACCCGGCCAATTCGCTGCGAACGAAACGGTGACGATCGTAGGGCCAAAAAACCAAATCGAACGGGTGCGGATACTCGGGCCGGTTCGCCCCAAAAATCAAATTGAAATCTCTAGGACGGATGAATTTTTCCTAGGTATTGATGCGCCTATCCGCGAGTCTGGCAAGGTGGAAAATTCGCCCGGTTGTATTGTAATAGGCCCTAAGGGGAAAATACAATTGACGGATGGTGTGATTTGCGCTTGGCGCCATATCCACATGACTCCGGATGATGCGGAGATATTCGGTGTGAAGGATCGTGATATCGTGGATGTAAAAATCGGAACGGGGGATCGCGCACTTACTTTCGGTAATGTACTGATTCGCGTTTCTCCGAAATACAAATTGGAGATGCACATCGATACGGATGAGGGTAATGCAGCTGAAATTTCACGTGGTGCGACCGGGGCTTTGGTATTGTCTGACGGTGAGGCGCATTTGACGAAGAAGAAGTTGAAGCGGTAGGGGGCGTATTACTTGTATGGCATTATATGCCCATCCCTATGTGGGGTCTAGTCCATCACTGTGTCCCCATCACTATGACCCATCACTATGGAATGGGTTAGGATATATCATCCCTTCGGGATTCATGTCCTTCACTGTGGCTTCACAGCCCATCCCTGTGGAATGGGTTGGGGGATGTCATCCCTTCGGGATTCTGTCCTTTGTGTTTGAGCTTGGGGTATTTGAAAGTATTATCTTTTATTCCACCTTCTTTAATCGCAGATTATCTTTCGATAAATATTGTAATTCAAACAATTCCTTTT
>JAHDCE010000444.1 GCA_020630045.1 Saprospiraceae bacterium
AGGTGGTTAGCACATTTCCCTTCCTGACCGGACATTAACTTTCCCTTCACGGGAATAACGGAATGAAACCGTTATTTTTGACAAACACAAAATCAAGGAATATGAAATCCACTTTTTTTTCCTTGCTCCTGATCCTTCCTATTTGTTTATTCGCACAAGATGTGGAAACAAAGATTGCGAACATGGAGCAATCCCTCGTCGACCTTGAAAACAAACGCAAGGGGATGCTGGGACAACTCGAAGACCTGAAGTTGGAATTCTTACGCAAGAATTTGAAAAAAAACGGTCTCCCCAAATTAGAATCCGGAGAAGAATTGATAGAACATGAAGCCATGAGCCTTGTTTATTCGGAAGAACATGAACAAGCCAAATGGGTTTCCCATATCATTATGCCTGACGTAACTAGGGGTAGCGCTTCGCGCTCCAATGATTTTCGTGAAGACCCGAAAGTCAAAACAGGTACGGCAATAGAAATTGACTACTTCCTAACCACTGAAAACCCGGACGGCACAAAGGAATATGACGGTTTTGGTTTCGACCGGGGTCACTTGGCTCCTTCCGCCGATTTCAGATGGTCTAAAAAAGCATTATCAGAATCCTATTTCTACTCGAATATGGCACCTCAAAGACCAGAATTCAACCGCGAAAGCTGGGGTGAATTGGAGGCCATGATGCGTGGATATATGTACCACAACAAGGACGCCATGTTGTACGTCGTCACCGGTCCGGTATTGAAAGAAGGGTTACCGGTCATCGAACGAAGCGTGAATAAAGTCAGTATTCCCGAACATTTTTTCAAGGTGGTGGTGGATCTTAAAAACAAGCGTGCCATCGGGTTCGTGATGCCCAACCAACTCATCACTTATCCGATAGAAAGCTTTGCAAAGCCCATCAATGAAATCGAAGAGTTGACAGGTATTGATTTTTTCCACGCCTTAGCTGACGGACTCGAAGAAGAATTGGAATCTATGGATGATGTCAAACCTTGGCTGTCGAAAGCTTCGCAGGATGATGTCGCCCCCATCCATCCGCCATCTTTAAAACCCGGCCAATTCAATACCGTCCAAGCTAAACGACAGGTGAATAAGGACAAGGAAGTCAGTGTTTGCGGGACAGTTGTTTACACTAAAAAAAGCAAGAAAGGTAATGCCATGATTTACTTGGATAAAAACTTGGTCGATCCGGTATTTATCATTTTTGTCCGCAAGGAAAGCCTAGTTAATTTCAGTTATGACTTACTGGAAGATTTGAAAGGACAGGAAATTTGCGTTTCCGCAAAGCTTGGCAAAATCGGAGAAACGCCAACTGCATTTATCGAACATGAAAAACAAATCTCACTAAGAAACCAACCCACGAAGTAAACTTCGTTTATTTTACAGTTAAACTGTAAAAATGCTAGGGCGTACCGCAAAATTGCGGTACGCCCTAGTGTTTTTTTAAATACCTTTGAACCCATTATTGAATTTTCAACTAGAACAAAATGAAACGGACAAACCTCTTATTTCTCCTAGGGCTCATTACATTGTTTTGGAGCTGTGAAACCACTACTACAAGCGGGACAAGAGATGGTCGAGCCACCTCAAAACCCAAAAATATCGTCCTGATGATCGGTGATGGTATGGGGTTAACTCAAATCACCGCCGGCATGTATGCCAATAACAATAAAATTATTTTAGAAGAATTTCCGGTCGTAGGATTACACAAGTCCTATTCCTTCGACAATCTGGTCACGGACTCTGCGGCCGGAGCCACTGCATTCTCTTGCGGTGTAAAAAGCTACAATGGCGCCATCGGAGTAGATGCCGATACGACTGCCGTCGAAACCATTTTGGAAACCGCAGAAAAGAACGGATTGGCGACCGGAATGATTTCCACTTCAAGTATCACACATGCTACACCGGCTTCTTTTATCTGTCATCAAAAGGAGCGTAAAATGATGGAAGAAAACGCAGCGGAATTTTTGAATACAGATATCGACTTGTTCATTGGCGGAGGTTACAAGCAATTCGTACAGCGAAGTGACAAACGCGATCTTTCAAGAGAATTGAAAGCCAAAGGATACAAAGTCATGGACTACTTCAATAACAATGTAGAAGAAGTTGAATTAGACGCTTCTGCGCCTTTCGCATTTTTAACGGCTTCGGAAGAGCCGGTAGCGGCGGCCACCGGTCGTTCCTACCTACCTGCTGCCACTAAGAAAGGGATTCGCTTTTTGGACGAGCGGGACGCAAGGGCCAACAAAGGTTTTTTCTTGATGGTAGAAGGATCACAAATCGACTGGGGCGGACACGCGAACGATGCGAATTATATCATCACGGAGATGCTTGATTTTGACAAAGCGATTTCTCATGTTTTGGATTTTGCAAAAGAAGACGGGGAAACACTTGTCATTGTAACGGCTGACCATGAAACAGGCGGCTTCGCCATCAATCCGGGTTCTACCAGAGATAGCATCGTAGCCGGATTTACCACTCCTAAACATACCGCTGCCATGATTCCGGTTTTTGCTTATGGCCCGGGAGCCGAAGCCTTTGCCGGCATTTATGAAAATACCGCCATTTATGATAAAATGATGGAGGCTTTCGGTATGTCTAGATAAATCAATAAAATTGACGACTCAACCCAAATATGTCTTTTTTGATTTCGACGGTACACTCGTTGACTCTTTGGATATTTTGGTGAGTCATTACAATCAATTGGCTCCTAGGTTTAACTGTATTCCGGTAGAAGCATCAAACCGAGAGGAGCTGAGAAAAACAGCTCCTACCCAAATACTCAAACAACACAATATCAAACATTGGAAAATTCCTTTCTTGGCGTATTTCATGCGTAAATCCATGAAGGAGGGATTGAAGGATGTAGCAGTATTCGAAGGTATTCCCGAACTTCTGGAAAACCTGATCCAAGCAGGTTACTTATTGGGTGTCTTAACGTCCAATTCCTCGAAAAACGCCCGGATGGTATTACAAAAAAACGGATTGGAGCATCAGTTCAAACTAATCTTGTCTAGCGGACGTTTATTAGGGAAAACCAGTGCTATGAAAAAAATTTTAAAATCACTGGATATTTCACCTCAAGAAATCGTTTATATAGGTGATGAAACCCGCGATATTACTTTTTGTCAAAAACTGGGAATTCCGGTTATCGCTGTCACATATGGCTTCGCGCACGAAGAATTATTGACACAAAAAAAACCGAATTTCTTAGCACACTCCCCTAGTGAGATTTTTGATCTTATATCGGGGCAGTAAAGACCTTTCCAAACCGAATACTTATGCAACAAAATAAAGAAGAAAATCCGGAAAATGACAACCCGGAAATTTGGGACACTTATATCGCCTCATATGACGACGGCCCGGGAATCACCACCCTTCGAATGGATTTGATTGAAAACGCTCCTTTAGCATCCTATGGGCATGTATTAATGACCGGGGTGAAGTACTCGACCACTCGTGAGGATGGATTTCCGGAAGAAGAAGGTTTGCCGAAACTGTATGAAATTTCGGATGCCCTTACCCATCATCTCGACACTCAATCCGATGCCGTTCAAGTAGCGACTTTCACACATGATGGCAGTCGTATCGAATACTTTTATCTCAATAACATTGAAGGCGTCGAGGATTTGTTGGTTGAGTTTTATGAAGCACGTTATCCCAGCGAAGATTATTTCATTTCCATCAAGGAAGATGACGAATGGGAGTATTATCTGGATTTCCTTTATCCCAATGAAGAAATCATCAATTATATGTCCGATCGGAACGTGGTGATGGCTTTGGAAAACGAAGGAGATATCCTAGTCGCTCCTAGACGCATTGACCATTGGTTTTATTTCAATAAAGACCAAGAACGGGAAGCATTCATTCAGGAGGTTTTTGACTTGGGTTTCTTCATTGATAAAAAGGCCGAAATCGACCATGTGGATTATCCGTTTCAATTACAAATTTACAGGGACGATACTGCCATCTTAGAAGACTTGCATGATACGACAACCGAACTTCGGGAAATGGTTGAAAAACACAATGGTCTTTATGACGGATGGGAAACGATTGTGGTAAAGACGAAGGAGGAGCGTTAGTTCCTTTTTTCAATTCAAATGAAAAACG
>JAHDCE010000445.1 GCA_020630045.1 Saprospiraceae bacterium
AAATAATTTCAACTTTCCTTGCGGATGGCTCATTATTTTGAGTCGCCCTTGATTCTCCTAGGTAATCAGTTGTGATTCGACTTAGGGAAATGCCTCTGGATTGGAGGTATCCTGAAATCGAAGTGACCCGTTTTTGGGAAAGTCGGAAATTGATATCCGGATTTCCCGACTTGTCAGTGGACCCGATGAGATGGGCGCTGACATTCGGGTATCGTTGCATGATGGAAACCACTTGATTCAAGTTGTTAAAATATTGTGATTTGACACTTGACTTCCCACTGTCAAAGTAAACATTCACCGCTCCTAGGTCGGTAATGGCTTGGCGTGCCGGATCGACGGTGACCACCGGAGTCGTCCGAACGGGTTCCGTTCGGATAATTGTGGTCGTGGATGGAGCTGGCGTTGGAGCGGGACGGTTTTTGACTTCGTTCAATTCCTTCTGCGCATCCATCAGTTGAGATTGTGCTTGTCCTAGGTTTTTATCCATGGATTCCAACCTTTTCTCAAGTTCTGAAATATAGGCCAATGTCTTTTCATCCGAATTTCCTGTCGTGTTCGAAATGTTCGACTTGCGTTCCAACTCGGCGAGTCGGGCTTCAAGCGATTTGATTTCCGCTTTTCCTGCGTTGTTATCCTGTTGACGCAATTGCTCCAGTTTTTGAACCTCTTGATTCAGTGATTCGATTTGCTTTTGATAAGCGGCTTCTTTTGCAGGATCTACTTTGACGACCGTCGTCGTTACAGTTGATGGGAGAGTGGTCGCCGGTTGGACAACCGTAGTTTCCGATCTGACTTCCGCCTCTTGGCGAGCACGCTCCTGCTCTTTGCGCCAACGATCCAACTTGCGTTCTACCTCATTGGATTTGTGGATGGATGCGACATGTTTTTTTCTCAATTTTCGCATTTCCTTTTCCAATTCCTTCATTCGTTTCTCATTTTCCTCACGAATACGATCGTATTGCTCCGAATCATCAGAAGGAGAAGGCGTTTCCAAGTAAATGATTTCCTTTCGGACGGTAGTAATATCACGTTCCAACATATCCGTAGCATGTTGTACTTCTTGGTGTGTTTCGGAACTGTGGGTGTCATCAGAACGGATAGCTACGCTGTTATTGTAATTTTCGTATTCACGGAGTCGATTTCCAAGTTCGTCCAGCTTACCATACAATTGTTCCAATTCCGCTTCGTCTTGTTCTTCCTTGGATTTCAATTCATTGATTTCATTGCGTAAAGCCACCAATTCGAAATTGGTTTCCTGAATATCCGAAAGAACGATTTCTTCATTGGTCAAATCCGTGCGGAGCGGGCCGATGTTTTCCGTGAAAAATACACGGTCGACTTCCTCGATTCCTACCGTTTCGATAACTTCCAAATCGAGAACGGGTTCTTCCGAAATGGTTAATTCTTCTACTTCGACTTCCTCTCCGTTTATGACGATTACAGTGTCTGTCAAAGAAGTTTCCGGATCTATGTTGAGAATCGTATCAACCTGTGTTTCGATAGGAATCAGTTCAATGGTTTTTCCTCCTTGGCTGATGACGATGTTTTCTTCCATTTCAACCGGATCGAAAACGATAGTGGTGTCAATAGGAGCGGAGTAATCTATGACAACTTCATTGCGAGTGATAATGGGAGACATCGGACTTCCGATGCGATCCATTTCGGATTCTTCCGGGAAGGTGAGCCCCTCGATGACATACTCATCTGTTCGGATTGGAGAAATGTCTCCCGATCGGAAAATCGTATCACCTATGACTCGGTTTTCATAAATCTGCCGAACAGTATCCGTTTGGATAATCAATTGCTCTTTGATAATCGTTCCTTGTCGGAATACGGTATCCCTTACGATTACGGTGTCTCGGATTATAGTATTCTTACCGGGAGCGACCGTAGTGGTGGGGCGGGGCGTTTCGCCGGAAGGCGTAATCGTACTTGGATGAATGTTGCCGATGTTCAAGGATTCAATGACAATCTTAGTGTTGCGGATGGTATCGGTTTCTTCAATGACGATGGTGTCCCGTTTTTCAACAAATACAGGTTCTGTATATACTTCGATGGTGTCATCTTCAAACCCATACAGGAAATCCGATTCGTCCATATCGTACAATGACTCTTCAATAAAAGCCGGATCGGCTTCTCCTAGATAGAAAATAGGCGCCTCGAATGCTTGTGGCTTGTACCCGAAATTGTAATGGATGGACAAGTTGAACATGCCATAAATATCATTGGCTTTGTTATCGTCTCCACGTTTGTTCCTAGGAAGATTGGCCGGATTAGAAGCATAAGCTTGCACCGGCGATTCATAGGATTCCGGATAATTGTCATGCAAGTCATCCAGTCTATCCGAGAAGGAATAATGCAATAGTGTTTCCAAATTCAAGTTGATTCTATCGCTCAATCTGAATTTGAGACCCAATGCCACAGGAATGGTGAATGTGGAGTTGGAGTATTCTTTTCCTTCTGTTTTAAGTTCGCGTAAATCCGTTTCGAAAATACCGTCTTGTTCGATGACATTAGCGGTGGAAGCGTCAGGTGCGGATTGCTCCTTGTCCCTGATTGTGCCGTCCGCCCAATAGTAGTAACGTCTTCCGTCTTCTAGGAAAAGATCGCCTTTCACATCGAATTTCATCCAACCAAAACCGGCTCCGAAATAGGGAGCGAAGAAGGATTTGTCGCTAAAGAACCGACCATTGTCAAAATGGTAGATAAAGATAGCGTCCACGTCAAAATAGGAAGTCCGGAAGTTGATGGCCCGGTCGAAGTTCTCAGCATCTAGAAACAAGTCACCGTTCCATTTTTCGGCTCGGTCGTTGGCTTGGAATACTCCTTTGGTTCCCTTGAATCGCAATCCCCAAGTATCAGACATGGAGTATTCAAAACTCAATCCATAAGAAAGATATTCTTTATCGTCCCAAAATTTGAGCATGGAGGAATTAGGATCTAAGACTCTGTCGGTGCTGACATCGCCATAGTAAGTTCCTAGTCCGCCATGGACGCCTACGCGCCATTTATAGAGGTTTTGTTGGGCTTGGATACCTGAAGCAAAAACCATCAGGAATCCGACTATAAGTAATGGAATCTTTTTCATAATATATGAGATAGGTCCAATAATGAAGTTCGTTCCCACACCTACATCAGTCCTAGGACTGATGTAGGTGTGGATTTTGACTTCTTAGATTTTTTAGCCTTCCGGAAAATTATTTCGCAAGGTTGAACCACACATTCAATTCGGCACTGATACCTACGAACGGACGGACTTCTACACGATTTTCAAATCCGGAGACAGTACCTGCCGTAGAAGCGTTTTCCAAGAAAGCAGCTCCTGCTTGAATACGGAAAAATCCGAAAGGTCGGTATCCTAAACTGACATAGGTGGGAATCCCGAATATGGGGCCGCTGATTTCATTGTCATCCTGGTCTTCAAAATTTCCTAGGAAGGCTCCAAAAGAAATGGAGGTATTGCTAAGGAATTTATTCTTGCTTCGTTTGGCGAGCGGAACGGACAATCCGACATACATATTCGAATCATAACTAAACTCGTCCGGATTGGCATTGAATGCGACACCACCGTAACCGAAGTGAGGTGCGAGGTAGTAGGCATCCTTGATGACTTCGGTCGGATAATCGTTGATGTACTTGTCATCCAAAAGAACATACAGTTCAGCGGAAATATAAGGCTCGACTTCCTTGCGGCAAATCATTTTCAATTCCTTGATTAGTTTGTCGCGAAGACTCATGCGAGCACCGAGGGTATCTGTGCCCATTTCCATTTTTTCCGCTTTTTTTAGTTTGACCCCTTCGATTTGCTCCAGTTTCAAATCCACCATGTCGGAGAATCCGGGGAAAGTGGCTAATGTTCTGGATCGGTATAAAGACATACCTCTGTCCACAATTTGGTTCATGTCGTTGATGACCTGTTTGTTGTTGCGGAGCAATTTGACCTTCTTGTTACTCATGTTGAAAGATTGGTCGACATAAGCGTCAAGCGTCAAGTAAATGTCTTTGGCGAGTTTTGCTCGTTCCCTTTCCGTAATGGTGCGGAAAAAGTTGATGAGCATGTCATAAGACTTTCCTTCCTTGAGTTTGTAGTTG
>JAHDCE010000446.1 GCA_020630045.1 Saprospiraceae bacterium
GATATATTCGACAATTTTAAGGAGTTATTGAGTTTAGATATTTCATTTAATAAAATTGACAAGCTCCCGGAAAGTATTTGTCAACTAAAATATTTGGAGTATTTCGATTTAAGTCATAATAAAATAAAAAATCTTCCGGAAGATATCGGAAAATTAAAAAATCTCAAATATTTTCATTTAGATAAAAATCCGATTTTGAATTTACCGAACAGTTTTTTTGAATTGATTTTTTTAGAAATTATCAGACTACCTTCTAGCCTGTTGGACTCTCAAAAGAAAAAGGTAAAAGATTGGTCTAAGGAAATAGGATGTGAGGTGAGTTTTAAATGAAACATACTACACTCTACAATTCATTATATTTGACACATCATGAACGAACAAAATAGTTTTGACAACCTGCTCCGTCTCCTCCACTCCACTACCCGAGAGAATATTCTATTGGCATTTGAAATGGGGAAGTTGCCCGAATTTAAAACTCGGTTTGACGAGTATATTCAACGGATTTCTAATTTCTATTACAAATGTAATTCCGAGCAAAAATTAATCAAGGAATTACAGACTGCGAAGGTTCATATATTCCCACATAACTTTGATTCTTTTCCTGAAGAATTATTTTACTTTTATCACCTTGAAGAATTAAATATCAACATCAATAAAATCAAGGAAATACCGGATGGAATCAAAGTGTTTTCGCGATTGAATTACTTGACATTGGAGTCCAATCAAATTGAAAAAATATCTCCTGAATTGTGGAGACTCCAAGAACTCGAATACATTAAATTATACAATAACGCCATCACTCATTTTCCACAGGAAGTATTTCATCTACCGAATCTTAAATCACTAGAACTCACGGATAACAAAATAGCGGTTGTTCCCGAACCGACAATTGAAAACCATACGATTAGGAATATAGAGCTAGGGGAAAACCCTTTGACGAGTATTCCGGAATCATGGAAACTTCTAAAAGGGCTTGAAAGAATAGATCTCACCCATTCGAAAACGAAAGACTTTCCTGATATCGCCGGAGATTGGCCGCTGCTAAAAGACTTTATCGTCACTGGTTCGAAGCTGGAAGAGCTTCCTCAATCATTAGGCAAATGCGAGAATATCCGAATGATTCTTGCCGCGAAAAATAAATTAAGTACCGTTCCGGCATCTATTTTCCAATTATCGAATTTGCAATATTTGGATCTTTCCCACAATCAAATTCAAAGCATACCTGCATCCATTTCACAATTAAAAAATTTAGAGCAATTAAGACTCAGTGGTAATCCAATAAAAAGCCTTCCGGAAGATATCGGAAAACTGTCTCGGCTCCAAATGCTCTTAGCAGAGGATACACTAATAGAAACCCTTCCCGAAAGTTATTATGAAATCGATAATCTCACACAAATCAAGTTACCTAAAAGTATGCCTGAAGAAAATCAGAAGATCATTAAAGAAAGGCTAAGAGGTCGGGTATTTGAATTGAAATTTTTGTAAACAGTGATTCGGGTAAAAGCAAATAAATTACAGTCTTTTTATCAGTTATACCATTTTTCAAAACGTGAAGAGAATAGTCTATATCGAGATATTTTATTCGTATCTTAGAGGAACATTAAACTATTTCAATAAACTAAAATCATTATTCATGAAAAATTTTTATGCTCTTTTTATTTTCTTTTTTCTCTTTTCAAAAGCTGCGTCCGCATGTGACGAAAGCAGTATTTCTATTCAGAGTTTGACAGGTAACCCTGATGGCACCTATACTTTAGTTTTAAATGCATGTATAGAAATGCAAGGAATTGAAGGTATTCCGGAGGATATCAGCTTTGAATTTTCTCCTTCATCCGTTCAAGTGCAAAGTGCATTACCCACTTCTTTCTCTACTTTTTACGGAGACAATTATGTTGCTAATATTATGGGAAATATTTTAGAATATAATATTGACTTTATATTTCCAAGTCACAACACTTCGGTCCTATGTGACACCTTTACCATTATCCTTAGCGAATTACCTAACCAGTTGGTATTTGACAGTCATATAGGATTTTCCGCACCCGAATGTGTTCATACGGTTGATTTTTGCACACCAACGAATGTTCAGGTAGCAGAAACCACGACTTCTTCGGCCACGATTACTTGGGATGCTCCTTCTGCTCCAGCCACCAAATACCATGTCCGTTATAGAAAAAGAGGAGATGCTTCGTATCCATGGAGTAGGTACATTTTCTACAAGTAAAACACTTTCCGGACTTGACCCGACTACACAATATGAATTCCGTGTAAGGGCTTTATGTGATGGTTCTTATGGTCCTTATTCCATTAACCAATGGTTTTATACCAGCACATGCGGATCACCTGAAAACTATTCCATTATACAACTCGATCCCGGAAAAATCAGAATCAATTGGGATGTCATTCCGAACGCTACCAAATACCAAGTCAGATACCGGCAGATAGGTACATCTTCCTGGACAGTGACGGGGACATTAAATCCATACAAAATATTAAATGGACTAGAAGAAGGAGGCATGTATGAATACAGGGTGCGCTCCTTATGTGATGGTACGCATTGGTCTTTATATAGCTTGATTAATGAATTCGCAGTTGATGGTCCGGCTATGAGATTAACGAATAATTCCCTAGGAGTTCATGTTTATCCGAATCCGGTTTCCGATTTGCTTTATATTAATATAAGGACTGTAGGAAAACCAGTGCCATTTACATTAACCGACATACTTGGAAAAACAGTTGTTTCCGGAGAAATTCCGGCGGGACAAAATCAAATACAAATTCCCGTCAATACGCTGACTAAGGGTACTTACTTCCTATCTGTACAAGAGGACAAACAACCTACACATATTGAGAAGTTGATTGTTCGTTAAGATCCTGTTTTATTTCTCGCATTAAAAAACAAATGGAGTTGGCAAAGCCAACTCCATTCGTTTTTACAAGACAATGAACTTGTTTTACCCTTCGCCAAAAAAAGCGTCTTTTATTCCTTTACGGAAAACTTCATCTCCAACAGCATTCCGTTGTTCATACCACGCTTTCGCATCATTGCCGGCCGGATATCTTAATATTTGTTTTCCATCTGTAGCAGCCTCATAAACGACTTCCGCAATCTGTTCGGCGGTAGAATATCCTTTGCTTCTTTCCGGGTCCATAAATACGGACAGGACTTGTTGCATTTGTTCATTGTATGCCGGATGCATCGTCATGTCTAGAGAGCGTCCTGCAAAATCAGTGGATATTCCACCAGGAGAAATTGTTTTTACACCTATTCCATGCGGATTCAATTCGAATGCGAGACTTTCGCTCCATCCTTCCAAGCCCCATTTGGTAGCGTGGTAAACCGAATTAAATGGTAATGTAATCAAACCACCAATAGAGGTCGTGGTAATGAATAAACCACTTTTCTTTTGGCGAAAATGAGGAATAAACGCCTGGGTCACACGCATGACTCCTAGGAGATTTGTATTGAGTTGCCTAATCAATTGTTCGTCCGTAGCACCTTCGAATGGCCCCGCCAGTCCGTAACCGGCATTGTTGAACACCACATCAATATCGCCTAGTGAAATGGCTTTTTCAGCAGTCGATTTTATTTGATCGGTATCCGTTACATCCAATGGAAGTAATTCTACATTTTCCAGTTGATTCAGTTCGGTTTCGTTTTCCGGTTTTCGCATGGTCGCAATCACATTCCAACCTTTGGCGGCGAATAATTTTGCAGCGGCCTTACCTAACCCGGAGGATGATCCGGTGATGAATATTGTATTTGACATGTCTCATTCGATTTTATGTATGAAGAACCAAAACAATGATCCTTAGTTAACGCTTCCATACTAATTCGGGTAAATCATCTTTGCTAGTTATAATATCGGCAAGGTAAAGATGGTTTATAACACCTCTCAACATTTTATCACTGACCCAACCATGAATGGCCCATTCTGTAGAATGATACCACCGTTCTACGTCCTTTAATTTTTGTCCATATCGTTTTGCTACCATTGGGATATAATCGTCACTTTGCATGAAGCGATCGCAATAATCATGTATGGTTCGTAGCATACGAATGACTGTCTCCGGTTCTTCTTCTAAAATCC
>JAHDCE010000447.1:0-1806 GCA_020630045.1 Saprospiraceae bacterium
GATGATGAAACCGGCGACGAACGCAAAGAAAAATACGAAGAGGCCCGGCAAGAATATGAGGAAAGACACTACGACTTTTCATCGAAAGTGACGACTACCCCAAAACGGAAAAACGAACTCTTGTGTGGAGCTGTTATTTATTTAAAAGGCCCCGCCTGTGCCGTGTATTGTCGTCCCGAAGAAGGTCGCCAACAGTGGGAAGATGCCCAGTCTAATCAAAAGCGGAACTATAAAGTTATCGTCTCTTCCGGTGATGAATGGCAAATCCCCGACGGCATACATCGAAAAACATTCTTTGGTCCCTCCCAAGCCGATGTCCGGCGATTTGTCAAGGCGGCGGAGTTCAAGGATCGGAACTATAAGATCGAACGTAAAATCATCAAAGGCGATTTGGTTGGTCAAATCGTTCCTGTTTTAGATAAAAGGTTTGATGAAAGTATTGATAAGGCTTTGTTTTGAGGAACTTGTTTAAAATTGTCTACATGAGTGGTGCACTCAGATTCATGCGACACAATCACAATAAATGAAACAAGAAGATAAAATAACATTCAAACTGAAATTGGAAGAAACCATCTCGGAAACCGAGAAACAAATCAACCAATTGATAGAGGATACGAAACCCATTTCTCCCGAAAATTCCCTAGGAAGAATTACACGGATGGATGCCATCAACAACAAAAGTGTAGCAGAAGCTGCATTGAGGACCGCCCGCCGCAAAATGTCCAAACTCAAAATGGCATTGTCCAAGTTGGACAACCCCGATTTCGGGTTCCATCTGTAAACGACAAATACAATCCCAAAGATTGATGTTCATGCCGGAAAGCAATCATTGCGTCCATTGTGCGTCAAGAAGGTAATCGTCCGTTATGCAAGAAATCAAACCTCCTAGCAGCATCTGCATCAGACACCACTCCGGTACACTTATTTTCCTAGCCGGTTCTATCGAAATGGGCAAGGCCGAAGATTGGCAAAGAAAAGTAGCCCAATACTTTCAAAATAGGGATGACATTACCCTTTTGAACCCCCGAAGGGACAATTGGGACCCGACTTGGGAACAAACTTTCGAAAATCCCGCTTTCTATCAACAAGTCAATTGGGAGTTGTCCGGTCTGGAACAAGCGGATATCATCATCATGTACTTAGCTCCGGGAACCCGTTCGCCGATTTCATTATTGGAGTTGGGACTTTTCGCGACAAGCGGAAAACTACAAGTATGTTGTCCGGTAGGATTTTGGAGAAGGGGCAATGTCGAAGTGGTTTGTGAAAGGTACGGAATTCCCTTGTTCGAATCATTGGATGATTTGTTGGGGCAACTCTGATTTTTTTAATCTCAAAAAAAGAAACCGCATGGAATTGTATTTCGTAAGACACGGACAGACTGACTTCAATAAGTTGGGAGTCGTCCAGGGCAGGGGAGTGGACTCCGACTTGAATGAAAAAGGCATCGAACAAGGTCGCCAATTTTTTCAAAGATATAAGAACATCGGTTTTGAAGCCGTATTGACCTCCACCCTCAAAAGAACTCATCAAACCGTCGCCAATTTTATAGATGCCGGTCTTCCTTGGGAACAACATCCAGAAATCAACGAAATGGATTGGGGCATCCACGAAGGAAAAAAAGCCGAACCTTGGATGGAAGAAAATTACAAGGAGATGATCGGTGCTTGGAACAACGGCGATTATTCCGCTAGGATAGAAGGAGGGGAGAGTGCCGCCGAACTCGAAGAACGGGTCCGTCGATTCTTCGATATGCTCCTAGGACGCGATGAACAAAAAATACTTATTTGTACCCACGGAAGGACACTC
>JAHDCE010000447.1:1816-4085 GCA_020630045.1 Saprospiraceae bacterium
GTTGCATCCTCCACGATTACCCGTTGAAAGATATGCGCGTCTTCAAACACAAAAACACCGCCCTCACCATGGCCGAGTACGACGGCCTCGAATTCCAAGTGAAAATGGTCTCAGATATTTCACATTTGCAACTTTAAGTGCGATTGCTTGTCCTTCAAATCCGAAGCTTTGTCTAAAATTAAACCATAATTAAACCATCAACCTTAAAATTTTGAATTTATCCTTACTTTCGCACTGTCAAAACCTCACATAAGGTTAAATTACTATTACATCAAAATTTTCAGAATAAATGAAAGGATTCAAAGTAACCGGATTGGCGACCATCGCATTGACGTTCATGGTTTCCATCTGTTCAGCACAAGCGCCTGAGAATTGGTTCAACAAAGATTACCAAGAAGATGGTGTCCGTGGATTAGGTACCGAAAGGGTTTACAAAGAACTTATCGGAAGCCGTAAAAGTCAAACTGTCATCGTAGCCGTGATTGATTCAGGCGTCGATATCGAACACGAAGACTTGGAAGGAATGATCTGGGTCAACCCGGGAGAAATTGCCGGTAACGGAAAAGATGATGACAATAACGGTTATGTGGATGATGTTCACGGTTGGAACTACCTAGGAGGATCCGACGGACGCAACGTGAATGACGAAACACTTGAGGTGACTCGCGTATATGCCGCTTTGAAGAAAAAATTCGATTCGGTTGAAGACCCTTCTTCTTTGTCTAAAAAAGACAAAGCCGCATTCAAAAGATACAAAAAAGCCAAGGACGAAGTTGAGAAGAAGCGTGAAGAAGCTCAAGCTCGTTTGACCAGCTTCGCCGCTACCGAAAGCATGTACTTGGGCGCTTTGAAAACCGCTCGCGAATTATTGGGTGACAAAAAGTTGACCCAAGATTTGATTGACGGTATCGACCCTGCCGGTGACCAGAGCAAAGGCATCGCCAAAAACCTATTGATGGGTGCATTGGCCGAAGGCAAATCTTTGGATGAACTGGAAGAAGGTTTGAAAGAGCAATTAGAAGGTGCCAAGGGATACTACAAAGGTCAAATCGACTATATGTACAACCCGGATTGGAACCCGCGTGCCGAAATCATCAAGGATGATTACAACAATCAAACCGAAATCGGATATGGTAACGGTGACGTTGAAGGTCCTGACGCCGGTCACGGTACGCACGTTGCAGGTATCATCTGTGCGGTTCGTGGCAACGGAAAAGGTATGGACGGTGTAGCGAAAGATGTAAAAATCATGTCTCTTCGCGCGGTGCCTAACGGTGACGAGTACGACAAAGATATCGCCAACGCCATCCGCTATGCGGTTGACAACGGTGCTTCTATCATCAACATGAGCTTCGGTAAAGGTTGGGGTTGGAACAAGAAAGTCGTTGATGACGCTGTCAAATATGCCGTTAAAAACGATGTCCTTTTGGTTCACGCTGCGGGTAACTCCGCTCAAAACAATGATACTGCCAACAACTTCCCGAATGACCGCTACGACAAAAAAGGTGGTTTATTCAAGCCTCGCAAAGCGAAGACTTGGATGGAAATCGGCGCATTGTCTTGGAAAAAAGGTGAAGATGCTCCCGCTACTTTCTCCAACTACGGAAAAGAAAACGTAGACGTATTCTCTCCGGGTGTGGATATCTATTCTACCGTTCCTCAGAGCGATTACGATTCTTACTCCGGAACATCTATGGCAAGTCCTGCGACAGCCGGTGTAGCTGCTTTGTTGCGTAGCTACTTCCCGTCTTTAACCGCTGTTCAAATCAAGGAAATCATCATGGCTTCCATCGTCCCGATGAGTGGTTCATACAAGAAACCCGGTGCTGACGAGAAAGTACCTTTCTCTGATTTGTGTGTGACCGGTGGTGTGGTTAGCGCTTACAAAGCTTTCCAATTGGCCGCTCGGACCAAGGGTAAAAAGAAAGTGAAGAAGGGCGCTTAATCCCATTGTTTCCTTTCCGCCTTTCGGCGAAATAAAAATCCGTTCCGGGAATTTCTCGGAACGGATTTTTATTTACCAAGAAGATGAGCCCGACGATTTTTGCTTATCAAATAAGAGGAAAGATTTCAAAATCCATATATTTTCAAGTCCGACTGACATACTTAGGTGATTCTGAAATCCGACATTCACTTTTCCTAGAGCATTGGAAAAAACGATTTTTTTAGTGGAATGAATTTATTTAAATGGACTGGACAATTACTTTTGTAATCCATTAGATGTTATCACGGAATTTTTTGTATGAAAGACAAATCGTTATTTTGGGAA
>JAHDCE010000448.1 GCA_020630045.1 Saprospiraceae bacterium
ATACCACAGAACAATAAAAAAATCAATAACGCGGGAAATATATTTAATTTCATATCAAATCAATTTTCGCCTAAGTTAAACACAATCGATAAAAGACCATGAATCCACTTGAAAAAATCACCCATTAGAAGCCGACCGGATGGTTAAGCTCAATCCGGTTTTTGTGGAATTGTAATGATTTTCATAAAATCCATACCGGCCTGCGGCTTCAATGCCCGCAGTGATGACCGGGTATCGGTTTTGCCCTAGCTGTCCGAAATAATGTTCCATATATTTCAATAGAACATGCAAGTCTTGGAGCAAGGAATGAAACTTGGATAATGTTTTCACCGATTTTCCATCAATGACATCCCCTTTACTCCATGCCATAAGGGCGGCCGTTTTTTCAGCCAATACACCTACTATATGATCAGTAGGTTCCAATTCCGGAATTTCAAGAACTATCTCTGTTAATTCTAGTCCTTTCATCATGGTTTCTAAGAATGTATCAGAAACCTTTCTATGGTTTTGTACATCTGTAATGGTTTGGTGATACAAAGTATTGAGGTGTTGTATAGCAGTTCTATATTTTTGATTTTGAACAGCCATCCAAGCCAATTCTAAATTTTGATTTTGTCCTAACATATCCAAATAATTTCCGGACACAAGTTAAAACAAAATATTTTGTTTTGCCAAAATTTTAAAACAATTTTTTTTATTTAGTTTTACTTACCGGTAGATATTCCAACAAATCGGACATTCCATTTTGTTTGTCATGAATAAGGATATTGGTGGCATCGGGTCGAGTGAAATTCCCAAGGAACAAACTCATGTCTTTTTTCAAAATCGTACTTCCGCCAATTTTGACAGTTCCTTCGTTTGACCAGACAGGGGTCCATCCTTTTCATTTTTTAAATTTTAAAACCAAGTTGTCTTTTTTGGTGGTTCGAAAAGCCAAACACGACCGTTCTCCTTCTTTCCATTTTATGGTTGTCAATTTTGTTTTCCCATTGACATCAATACCGGAAGGCAAGGAGCCTTCCCATATTTTTTCCTTATTATTTCCCGTAAGGGAATACAAGTACATGCGTCCATTTTTTCCCAACAGAAACAATTCATCTCCTTTTCGGGAATCGAAGTCTCCGACGGCGATTTTACTGGCAGGAACGGGCAGTCGAATGCTTCCCAAATCATTTTTATTCCTAGTCACTTCGCCTAGAAGGAGATTTTCCCCGGAAGGGGTCAAATAAACCCACTCGACCTCCCCATCTCCGTCCAAATCACCGACGGTCAATCGGTCGGGCTCCTTGTAAGCTCCGGGCAAACGCAATCCATCAGGAGCTGCAAAATGCCAGTTTCCGGCCCAGCTTCCCCATGTCTGTTCTTCAAAATCAAGTGCCATGACGCGGTCGTCTTTTCCGATGGTAAAGAGTTCTGTTTTATTGTCTCCATCAATATCGGCAGCTAGGTATTTGTCTCCGGCTTTCATAGGAATATTTCCCAATTGGCCATTGCCATTGTTTGTCCATTTAATTTGCCAAGCGTCTTTTTCAAATGTATGGCAAGTGATCCAGCCTTGTCCTCCTCCCTTGGGGTTGAGTTTGTCACTTATGATCATGACATCGGTTTTTCCATCTTCAAAAAAATCGCCGGCCACCATTTTCTGTTGGATTTTACCGATTCTTATTTTGTCATAATCTATTCCTTCCCTTTTGTGGATAGATTTGAAATCATGTATATCATATACTCGGATGTAATCGATGTCCATAGGAATCGTCCCACCTTGGCGTTTTATTTCTTTCCTGATTTTTTTGATGTACCTGTCTTTTCCTTTGCTTCCGTTGTTGTGTACCGCCAAGGTCAATAGCAGGTGCATGGGTTCATGGATATTGTGATGAATGACATGATTGACCACCTTGCCATCGAAATACCAAATCAAAGCCTCGGGAGTCCATTTGAGGGCATAGGTATGGTATTCGTTGGTAATATCAATATTGGATGGAATCTTGTAGGGATCAAAAGAATAAGCATTGATAGCGGCACCGAATTCGTAGTCGTATTTTCCGGCGAGATGGATTGCTGTATATAAATCATGTTTTGCATTGCGACGCCCGAAACCGAATTCGAAAATATCTATTTCGCGGTAAGCGTCCCCTCCCCCATCCCACAACCAGAATCCGGGCCAGAGGTATTTTCCATCCCAGGGGATTTTGCATTTGATTTCGTAGTATCCGTATAGGAAATCTTTTTTGACCGTATAAATCTGACCACTGGTAAAATCGAAGTGTTTGCAGTTGATTGTCGCATCATAACCACAACTATCGGGTTGGGTGTGGATGTATGTTCCCGGTTCGTCTTTTACCAATAGAGTCAATTTTCCATCTTGAACGATATGGTTCCGGCCTCCTTGGGAACAAGCATTATTAGTGGGATCTTTCACGTAAGGTGTAAAAAAGTGGATTCCCCAATTGTAATCTTGTTCCCAGCATTGGACGGTTTTCCAAAGTCGATCCTTTCCGTTTTGTAATGTTTTATCCGAATCGAATTCATCTGCGAATCGAATATTGTAATCCTGTTGGGCTTCTAATGCAACAAAACATAGGATTATCAAGTAAATGGTATATTGTATCCGTTTCATTATTGATGGTATTATCTCCCCCGAATTTATGGATTCTGAATTGATATTCCATCATATAACCATATCACAACTTTCGGTCATGAGAAAAACAATCTTTTATTTCCTATTGGGAGCCCTATTGATATTTAGTTTACCAACAACATCTTCGGCTCAAAACGTATATATTGGTTTACACTCCGGGTTTGACTTGGACATGTTCGGGGGGCGTCCCGGGTATAAGAGTTCTTATTCGGTTCCATTAATTGCTGAGGCGGCGGTCGGTTTGCGTTACTTGCAAGTCGGTGGTGTTTTCGAATATTATACATTCCTTCCGACCAAGCATGAGAATCTGGGCAATGTGACAGATGGGTTTCGAAATGAAACCATCGAAGACCGAGCGTTAGGCTTTATGGCTCGTATCAGTACCGCTTCAAATGGTCAAAGCGAAGTGGGCATTATCGGCAAGGCCGGGATGCTCAGGCACCGTGCGATAAAAAAGGTGTATGATAGGGACACTAATGATTTACTCGAAACTTTCGAGTTCGAACCGGGCTGGAAGTATTTCGCATCAGCGGGAGCGGTAATTCCTGTTCCGGGGATTTTCTGCATCTTTGCGGAGTACCGCATGGAGTACGGCAAATATAAATTGAACGATAGCTTGGGCGATGAACTGGAAAGTTTTGCCTTGTTGTCACATGGGCCGCATGTGGGTATTAGCATTCAACTGGATTTTCAAAAAGATTAATTTTTGTATTTCAAGGACAAACGTTTCGTACTTCTAGATTTTGACGATACACTTTGTATGACCAGGGTTCAATGCTTCGCATTGGAGAATGAGGTGTTATCTATTCTGGGACGACCTGCCATGTCTTCGGATGTTCATCGTCGGACTTGGGGTCAACCACTACAATCCGCCATATCAGAACGATCTCCCGGTGTGGATGTGGGGGCTTTTATGGAGGTGTTTCACAAAACGATGCCCCGCTACTTGGATGCCGGCAAATTGGATGTGATTCCGGAAGAGAATTTAAAGCTGCTCCATCAACTTGTCAACCGTGGGATTTCCGTTGGGATATTAACTTCGAGAACATTGGAGGAATCCAAGCACTTGTTGTCTTCAAATCATCCTTTGACGTCGGTTGTTTCGTGTTTTTTCCACAAGGACAATTGTTCACATCACAAACCTGACCCTAGGGTTTTCGATGCGTTTTTTTCTGATTTTGATATTCTACCTAAGGAAGTAATATATATCGGCGACAATCCGAGTGACGCGGCGGCAGCTTCGAGAGCAGGTATTGATTTTATTGCTAATTTGGAAAGTGGCTTGAGGTCAGTAAATGACTTTGTTGATTATCCGGTATTGGGTTTTATTTCTTGTTTTGTTGAGTTGGGGGATTGAGTGCAGTGTATTAGGGATAATCATTAGGAAAAACAATAAAAACAAAAGCCTCCGTTTCGTAAACGAAACGGAG
>JAHDCE010000449.1 GCA_020630045.1 Saprospiraceae bacterium
AACAGATATACGACGCTCACGAATACTTTACAGAAGTACCTGAAGTCACAGAAAGGCCGATGACCAAATTCATCTGGAAATCAGTAGAAAAACTTACCGTTCCTAGGATACGGTATTGCATTACCGTATGTAAAAGCCTAGCGAATTTATTTGAAAAAGAATACAAAAGGAAATTCAAGGTCTTACGCAATGTCCCTTTCAAAAAGGATATCAAAAAAATAGATTCCACAAAGAAAATAATCCTCTACCAAGGCGCATTGAATGAAGGACGCGGACTCGAAGAAATCATTGAAGTCATGTATGACCTTGAAGATGTAGAATCTAGAGGGTGAAGGCGACCTTTCGGATGAGCTCAGGGAAAAAGTACAATTATCAGGTCTGAATGATAAGGTAAAATTCCTAGGGTTCGTACTTCCTGAAAACTTGGACCAACATACCGCCCGAGCTTATATCGGAATTAATTTGTTGCGAAATAAAGGACTCAACTATTACTATTCGCTGGCCAATAAGTCCTTCGATTATGTCCAAGCCGGTGTACCGGCCATTCATATGGATTTCCCCGAATACCAAAGTTTGAATGCAGAACATGAGGTCGCAGTTTTAATTCCGGATTTACATCCGGAAAATATTTTATCGGCCATTCGAAGTTTACTTGAAGACGAAGTTTTGTATAAAAAATTAACCGACAATTGCCGCCTAGCCTCCGAAGAATGGCATTGGGGAAAAGAAAAAGAAGTATTGTTAGACGTCGTATCTGCCTGTTTGGAAAACCGACCGATACGATAGGTTTCTAATTCCACGTTATAAATTCATATTTTAGCGCCGAGGAATAATTGTTGAGTCGTCTATGAGAAAGTATTCAGGGGGTTTGTTTTTGGGAATCTTGATTTGTTTTTCCTTTATTTCCCCACACCCCAAATTTGATAGCGGAAAATATTTGGAAGTCAAACCCAAAAAAGGAGATGGCATATTAGCCCTGCTCAGAAGGTATCACCTTGAAAAAAGTCAGTGCGACATCGCACAATTCTACAAACTCAACAACCTCAAAAAAGGCGGGTCGCTCTACTCTTCTAAAAAGTACAAACTTCCTATTTTTATCTACAACTACAACGATGAATCCATTCGATCCACCATTGGCATCAATAATTGGGACAAAGCTGTCCGCATTCGTGATTACAACAATTTATTGACCAAGGAGGGAAAGAAAAAAGACAAGTACCATATTGATAAAATATTATTAGTCCCTTACCGGGAATTGTATTGCGATGAAAAAATAGAGATAGAAGAATTCCAACCTACAGGAAAAAGAATGTTTCCCATTTTTGGAAAAAAATATGCACACACTCCTTTAAAATCAAAAAAATTAAAAGGCAAGGTGTTCTATGTAGTGAGTGGTCACGGCGGCCCTGACCCGGGCGCATTGGGCAAATATGCCAAAAACACCCTTTGCGAAGACGAATACGCATATGACGTATCACTCCGTCTTTGCCGTAAACTCATCGAGCATGGTGGTACGGCATACATGGTTACTCGCGACGAAAATGACGGAATCAGAAGTGGCAAAATCCTAAAATGCGATACGGATGAAAGAACATGGAAAAACGAAAAGATGTTCCGGTCCCAAAAGCCACGACTCCTGCAAAGATCGAATGCAGTCAACCGTTTGTATGAGCGACACCGCATCGTTGGAGCAAAATCCCAACAGATGATTTGCATCCATATCGACTCTAGGAGCGAAAGTATGCGAACCGATGTTTTCTTTTACCACCATCCCAGTAGCGGAGCCGGAAAAAAATTGGCCCGTAAAATCAGGGACAAAATGAAACAGAAGTACGCCAAATATCAAAAAGGTAAAAAGTACAATGGAACGGTCACTGCTAGGGATCTCCATATGCTTAGGGAAACCAAACCGACTTCCGTCTACGTTGAATTGGGCAATATCCGCAATTCGAACGACCAACAACGCTTTATCTTGGAGTCCAACCGGGAAGCTTTGGCCAAATGGTTATTTGAAGGAATGACGGGAATCCCCCAATAATTTCCCCGGAATAAGAGCGGTTTTAGAAATCCATATTACCTTTGCGGCATAAATCAAACCGTTTCGAAAATGAACAGAACAAAAATTGCCGGCATTGGCTTCCACGTTCCTGAAAGAGTGGTCACCAATGATGATTTAGCCCAACACATGGATACCAACGATCAGTGGATCCGTGAAAGGACCGGTATCGAAGAACGTCGTTTTGCCAAGAAGCATGAAGAAACAACAACGACACTTGCTGTAAAAGCTTGTGAAATCGCTATAGAAAGAGCCGGCATCACCAAAGATGATGTCGATTTCATCATCTTCGCCACGCTTAGTCCGGATTATTACTTCCCTGGATGTGGCGTATTGTTGCAACGTGCTTTAGGAATTAAAGACGTAGGCGCTTTGGATATCCGAAACCAATGTTCTGGATTCATCTACGGCCTTTCTGTTGCCGACCAATTCATCAAAACGGGCATGTACAAAAATATCCTTCTTGTAGGAGCCGAATTCCATTCTTGTGGTTTGGACTTCACTACTCGAGGACGTGGTGTATCCGTAATTTTTGGTGATGGTGCGGGAGCTGTCGTTTTACAACCGACCCAAGAAGAAGGAAAAGGGATTTTAACCACCCATCTCCACTCTGATTGGACCGGAGCCGAGCAACTGGCATATATTAATCAGGGCTGCCACGGCGGACATTGGTTGGATGAAGAAAAAGCCGCCCAATACGGTTATCCTGACGCAGACGGACTTGGTGGCATATTCATTACCCAAGAAATGTTGGATGGTGGGCACACTTACCCCAACATGAATGGTAAACATGTTTTCAAATTCGCTGTTACAAAGTTTCCGGAAGTGATTGGAGAGGCACTGTTCGCCACCAATTTAGATACTACGGATATCGACATGCTCATTCCACACCAAGCGAACTTACGTATCAGTCAATTCGTACAAAAAATACTAGGATTGCCGGATGAAAAAGTCTGGAATAATATCCAAAAATATGGCAACACCACAGCGGCTTCCATTCCAATCGCTTTGTGCGAAGCATTTGAAGCCGGAAAAGTCAAAGACGGCGACTTGGTCTGCCTAGCGGCATTCGGTTCCGGATTCACTTGGGGTTCCGCCCTTATTCGTTGGTAATTTTAAAAATTAACAAGCTCTCAGTAAAGTTTCAGTTATGATAGAAGTTAAAAAATCAGTCAAAACCGACCAGTACAAACATCACGACTATTACGGAATTGATGACCTCCTTTCGGAGGAACATAAACTCGCCCGTAGTGCGGTACAAGATTGGGTCAAACAGTCCGTTTCCCCCATCATTGAAGATTATGCCAACCGTGCTGCATGCCCTACCCACTTGTTCAAAGAACTAGGAGAAATAGGTGCTTATGGCCCTAGCCTTCCGGCTGAATATGGCGGCGGTGGAATGGATGATATCGCATATGGTATCATCATGGCTGAATTGGAACGAGGCGATTCGGGCATCCGCTCTATGGCCTCTGTCCAAGGATCATTGGTCATGTATCCGATTTGGAAATATGGTTCTGAAGAACAACGCAGGAAATATCTTCCTAAATTGGGTTCGGGTGAATTCATCGGTTGCTTTGGTTTAACGGAGCCCGATCATGGTTCCAACCCCAACGGGATGGTCACCAATATCAAAGATGATGGTGACGCCTACATATTGAATGGGGCAAAAATGTGGATTACTAACTCTCCCCTAGCCGACATTGCCGTCGTTTGGGCGAAAGATGAAGATGGTGTAGTACGCGGTTTGATTGTCGAGAAAGACATGCCCGGATTCTCTGCTCCTGAAATTCACGGAAAATGGTCCTTGCGAGCTTCCATCACCGGTGAATTGGTTTTTGAAGACGTGCGTGTTCCTAAAGAAAACGTATTACCGAATGTTCACGGCTTGAAAGGCCCGTTGTCTTGCTTGACAAAAGCACGTTATGGTATTGCTTGGGGCGCTATCGGTGCGGCATTGGATTGCTATGATTCAGCCCTTCGATATTCCAAGGAGCGT
>JAHDCE010000450.1 GCA_020630045.1 Saprospiraceae bacterium
GAATGCCTCGTTGATTCCCAAAATAACGATTCGTCTTTCATACAAAAGATTTCGTGAAAACATCTATTCTACAATTTTCCTTTTTTTTCATGAAGTTAGCCGAGAATCCCTATTTTTGTGGGCATTAACTGAAAACCAATACCACCAATGGAAAAAGAGGCGATCGTTACCTTACAAACAGCCGAAAATCTAGGACTGAACCCTGAGGAATTCAAGCGGATTCAAGAAATCATGGGTCGAATGCCCAACTTTACCGAACTCAGCATTTTTTCGGTCATGTGGTCCGAGCATTGTTCCTACAAAAACTCCATCGTCTGGCTAAAAACCCTCCCTAGGGACGGAGCCAAACTCCTAGTAGGTGCCGGAGAAGAAAATGCGGGACTCGTCGATATCGGAGACGGGCTCGCCTGTGCCTTCAAAATCGAATCCCACAACCACCCATCAGCCCTAGAACCCTATCAGGGAGCAGCTACGGGTGTCGGTGGTATTCACCGCGACATATTTACGATGGGAGCAAGACCAATCGCCGCCTTGAACTCGCTGCGATTCGGCGATATCAATCTTGAACACACCAAGCACTTGGTTTCCGGAGTCGTCAGTGGCATCGGTGATTATGGCAACTGCTTCGGTGTCCCTACTGTCGGCGGCGAAGTATTCTTCAATCCCTCCTACAACCAGAACATATTGGTGAACGCCATGTCTGTCGGTATCGTCAAGGTAGGTGAAACCATTTCCGCTTCAGCGGACGGCCCCGGCAACCCGGTATTTATCGTCGGTTCCGCTACGGGTAAGGATGGTATTCACGGGGCGACATTCGCCAGTGCGGATTTGACGGAAGATTCCGTCGAAGATTTACCGGCCGTTCAGGTAGGTGATCCTTTTCAGGAAAAATTATTGCTGGAAGCTTCCCTTGAAATCATCAAAACGGGAGCGGTCGTAGGCATGCAAGATATGGGTGCGGCGGGAATCACTTGTTCCACTTCGGAAATGAGTGCCAAGAGCGGTACGGGTATGCGTATCGATTTGGATAAAGTGCCGACCCGACAAAAAAATATGAAACCCTTCGAAATCTTGCTTTCAGAGAGCCAGGAGCGAATGCTTATCGTAGCGAAGAAAGGCGAAGAAGGAAAGCTTTTTGAAATATTCGACAAGTGGGATTTGGAGTGTGAGCAAATCGGCGAAGTCACAGATACGGGGATGTTGGAATTCCACAAAAGTGGCGAAGTCGTGGCCTTGGTTCCGGCAGAGCCTTTGGTTTTGGGTGGAGGTGCTCCAGTGTATAATCCCCCTTATTCTAGACCGGCTTATTTGGATAAAATCGCCAACATTAACCTAGGACAAGTTAACGAACCCAGCGACTATCCGGCGACTGCCAAAAAGTTGTTTTCTAGTCCGAATCTAGTCTCCAAGCGTTGGATTTATGAACAATACGACAGCATGGTCAGAACCAATACGGTAACGACCAACCGGCCTTCTGATGCAGCCATCGTGCGAGTGAAAGGAACTGATAAGGCACTTGCTGTAACTACGGATTGTAATTCGTCTTATGTCCATGCCGATCCCTATAAAGGTGGGCTGATAGCCGTATCTGAAGCTGCTAGGAATATCGTCTGTTCAGGAGGAACGCCAGTGGCGATTACGAACTGTTTGAATTTTGGAAGTCCTAAAAACCCGGAGGTATATTATCAATTCGTCCATGCCCTGAAAGGTATGGGTGATGCTTGTCGCAAATTCGATACACCGGTTACAGGTGGAAATGTGAGTTTCTACAACCAAACGGTTTTGAAAGGCAAGGACCCTGAACCCGTATTCCCTACCCCGACTATCGGAATGTTGGGCTTGTTGGACGATGCGGAAGGGTATATGACGATGGATTTTAAAACGGAAGGAGACACCATTCTCCTTATTGGTCAAAGTCGGGATGACGTCGGTAGTTCGGAATACATGAGGGAGATTCATGACATTCCGCATTCAGCGGCTCCGTATTTTGATTTGGATGAAGAATCCGTCCTTCAAAAAGCCATTGCGGATTTGATAGAAAAAGGTCGGGTGAGTTCATGTCATGACGTATCAGACGGCGGATTATTCACCAATTTAACGGAAAGTGCCATTGCTTCCGGTTTGGGATACAACATTTCTACCGTTTCAGGTGTAAGAAAGGATGCGTTCTTATTTGGCGAAAGCCAAAGTCGTGTGGTCGTCACCTGTGCGACAGAAAAAATTAACGAAATCAAAGACTTTTTAAGTCACCTTTCCATTCCTTGCGTGTCTCTAGGTAATGTAACGGGTGATAAAATCGTTGTAGATGGGGAAGATTATGGTAAGGTTTCAGCGTGGAAAAACATCTATGACAATCAATTAGGCATTTATTTGGAATCTTAATCAGACAGTTTTTCTGTCGTGTATAAATGAGTTTAAAAATGAGAAATTTATTAATTGTATTCGCCTTGGGTTTTTCGGCGATTTTGGCCGGATGCGGAGGCGGAGCGGAATCCGTTAGCGCTACCGGAATTCTTTTGAAAGGAAATATTACGGATGCTAATGGTATGCAGGTATTCTTCGACCGCTTGAGTTTTGAAAATGCGAGTGAAGTATTGGCAAAAACCGATTTATCATCAGGCGGAGGGTTCAGTATCCCTTTGGATCCCAAGCCGGGGCCGGGCGTATATAGGATGCGTATCGGCGCTCAACGTATTCCGATTATCTTGGATGGTAATGAGAAAATTGTCGAAGTTTCCGGTAGTCTAAAAGACATATCGAATCTTGAATTGTCGGTTTCCGGCTCGGAAAGTACGCTTGCGATGATAGACGCTGAAAAGAAACGTCGCAAGGGTGAATTGAATGCTCAAAACATCCAAAGTTGGATGACCGGTCAAAATGCTTTGGTCAGTTCCTATGTAGCTCATCAGACATTAAAAAATACCATGAGTAAGGAGGCAGTTGACGCATTACAGTCTGCAAAGACTAAATTGCAAAAAGAAATGCCCGGAACGGAATTTACAAAAGGTTTTGCCAAAACCGTGGATACTAAGGCAGCCGGTTTGGCATCTTTCATGGCTCAAGAAGCCATTAAGGTCGGTAAGCCCGCTCCGGACATCAATCTTCCCAATCCAAAAGGAAAAGATTATGCTTTGTCCCAGTTGAAAGGGAAAGTGGTATTGTTGGATTTCTGGGCGAGCTGGTGTGGCCCTTGTCGCCGTGAAAACCCACATGTAGTGGAGATCTACAACAAATACAATAAAAAAGGATTCGAAGTATTCAGCGTGTCCTTGGATCGTTCCGGCGATCGTTGGGAAGATGCGATCAAGAAAGACAAATTGGCTTGGCCTTATCATGTCAGTGATTTGAAACATTGGCAATCCCTTCCTGCCAAGACTTATGGCGTAAGGGGTATTCCTAGAACATTCTTGATTGACCGAGAAGGTAATATCGCGGCTATCGGTTTACGTGGTGCCGCTCAAATTGAAAATGAGGTGAAAAAGTTGTTGTAATTTCGAGTATAACTTGTTTTCAAAAGCCGCTATGTGGATTGTCCACATAGCGGCTTTTTTAAGTACCCGTCCAAAAGTAATGTATGGATACAAGGAACATGGTCAATAACTCCAATCCCTTTTCCAAGTATCGATCAAATCAAAGGATAATTTAAAATAGGGTTTGGATTTCTGATCTTTTGATTTGGCGATCACACCATATGCACCGATACGCATTCTACGTCTTTTACCGATTTTAAACACGCGTTCTAAGCCGGCGAATAATTCCGCATGACCGAAATTACTTTCCTTGACCCATAGTATGCCTCCTCCGGCAACTACTCTGACTTTGGTTTTCTTGACCAATGGAATATTATTGACCAAGGCACCATTGAAGTGGTGGATGTGATGGAATTCAACAAAAACATTGGTGGTTGCAAACGCAGTATCCAGTCCTTGGAATGACCTCAGCGGATCAGAATACCAAATGGGATCGGACTGTCTGAATCGCTTCAAATCCACTTCATTGAGTTCCTTGGTGTTGAGGTACTTTCCTACGGTAAAATTGTATTTAGAATTTCCGA